>NZ_NVQC01000024.1 GCF_003044035.1 Candidatus Methylomirabilis limnetica | reverse complement strand
TTGGTTGAAATAGCCATTGAGAAATCCTCCCGTTTTCTGCAAGGGGTGCAGACCGGATTTTACCAGATGCCACAAGGCTTACAGAGGATTTCATGTTAAATTCACCCACTCGATTACGCGAAGAGCCCTTAGAATTAAGTTAGAATTAACTACCCCGCAGCAATCTATGGGGTATCGTCTTCTGTTCTGGCCCGTCATTCCGTGCTTGACACGGAATCCAGTCGGGCCCGCTGGATACCGGCTTCCGCCGGTATTACGAACTCGCGGCAAGCCGCGGGGTATCGACCCTCGACGAGAATGAAATTGGTTGCGGGCAGAGCCCGGAGAAGGCGGTAAAGGAATAGGATCACCCAATGGCAATCACTCTTCCGATCTACATGGATCATCTGGCGACTACGCCAGTCGCCCCGGAGGTGTTCGAGGCGATGCGTCCGTACTTCTGTGAGCGGTTCGGCAACCCGGCCTCTCGCAGCCACCCTTTTGGCTGGGTGGCCGAGGAGGCAGTGGAACAAGCCCGTGCCCAGGTCGCACACTTACTTGGCTGTAAAGCGGCGGAGATCGTCTGGACGAGCGGCGCCACGGAGTCGAATAATCTCGCTATAAAAGGGGTGGCCGCCGCCTACCGGGAGAAGGGTCGGCACCTCATCACTTCTCGGATTGAGCATCACGCCGTCCTCGACACCTGTAAGCGACTGGAACAGGAGGGCTGTCAGGTCACCTACCTTCCGGTAGATCGAACGGGGCGGGTCGATCCGGGCGACGTAGAGCGAGCGATCAGGAAGGAAACGATTCTTATATCAATCATGGCGGCGAACAACGAAATCGGGACGCTGCAACCGATTGTTGAGATTGGCCGGATTGCTAAGCGCCACGGCGTACTGTTTCATACCGACGCCGCCCAGTATGTGGGCAAACTGCCGCTCTCGGTGGACGACTGGCAGGTCGATCTCCTCTCGGCGTCGGCGCATAAATGTTATGGCCCGAAGGGAGTGGGCGCGCTCTATGTGCGGATGACAAAGCCTCGCGTCAAGCTAGTCCCCCAGATGGATGGGGGCGGCCACGAGAAGGGCCGTCGCTCCGGGACGATCAATGTTCCCGGATGCGTCGGTTTCGGCGCGGCCTGCGCCCTCGCCGAGCGTGAGCTTCAGACCGAGCCTGCGCGGCTCCTCGCGCTTCGAGAGCGCTTGCGGAATGACCTCTGGTCCAAGCTTGATTACCTGCACCTTAACGGTCATCCGACCGATCGCCTTCCCGGCAACCTGAATGTGTCGTTTGGGTTTGTCGAGGGGGAGTCGCTGCTCATGGCACTCAAGGGGATTGCCGTCTCCTCCGGTTCTGCCTGCACCAGCGCTACGCTTGAGCCCTCGTACGTCCTGCTGGCGCTCGGTCTGAACGCAGAGCTGGCGCACGCCAGCATCCGTTTCGGCTTCGGCCGGTCGAATACTGAGGAAGAGGTGGACTATGTCTCCGCGAGGGTGATAGAGAGCGTGGCTCGTCTGCGGGCGCTTTCACCCTTGTACGACATGGCGCTTGAGGGGATCGACGTAAAAGGTACGCAAAGGAGTCTTCACGCATGCTAAGGGGGATGGCGTGAGAGACACGCGGTTCGTCGTATGTGTAGATCGGCGATACGATAGCGAACCGTTCTCGTTATGAAAAAGGAAACCTCGATGGCCCTTGAGGAGGCCCAAGAGAAACCCCGGCGCACACAAGGTGGACGAGAAGGCATTACTCGCATTGCGATCATTAGTCCACGATTTGAGGTTTCATTTTGGGGGCAAGAGTATGCATTAGCCATCGTCGGCAAGCGGGCGATCACGCCGGTCGCGGCGCTGCCGCTGCTCGCAGCGCTGACGCCACAGGAGTATGTGGTTACGCTGATTGATGAAAACGTAGAGTCCATTAACTATGACGCCTTGGCGGACATGGACATTATTGGCGTGACCGGGATGAGTGTTCAGCGTTTCCGCATGAAACACATTCTTTGCGAATTGAAGAAGCGGGGCTGCTTTACGGTTGTCGGGGGCGCGTGGGTTACGGTCCAGGAAGACTACTTTGAAGATTTGGCGGACGTCATATTTGTGGGAGAAGCGGAAGAATCGTGGCCCGCATTCTTACATGATTGGCAAGCGGGTAGGTGGAAACGACGCTACGAACAAAGCACAAGATCGGACATGACCCGCGTTCCCACGCCACGCTTTGATCTACTTAAGATGCAGGATTACTTTTATGCGGGTATTCAAATCTCCCGGGGCTGTCCCTTCCTTTGCGAATTTTGTGACATCATTGTAACCTTTGGACGTCTCCCCCGATTAAAAACGAGCGCGCAAGTTCTGGCAGAACTCGACAGTTTGCGTGTTCAACGCGTGAAACAAGTGTTCATCGTCGACGACAATCTCATTGGGAATAAGGCTGCCATTAAAGTTGTGCTCAGAGACATCGTCAAGTATCAAGAGGAGTACGCATATCCATTTAGGTTCTTTACGGAAGCCACGCTCGATCTAGCGGAAGACGACGAGCTTATGGGCTTGATGACCGATGCGAACATCGAAGGGCTCTTTATCGGAATTGAGACTCCAAATGAAGACTCGTTACGCGAGACGAAGAAGCATCACAATGTCAGGCCGGCGGCGGGCAGTCTTCTGGATCGCGTACATATAATTCAGCGCGCCGGTATTGAGGTCACCTGTGGCATGATTGTTGGATTCGATCATGACGATGCGACGATCTTCCGAGCGCAACAGGAGTTCCTCTCAGAGGCCTATATTCCTCACGCGATGATCGGGTTACTCTATGCCACCCCTAAAACACCCTTGTATGACCGATTAAACAAGGAAGGTCGTCTCGATCCGTCTGATATCACAGAATTTGGGACAAATGTCATTCCGCAGAACCTAAGCCGTCGGCAACTGCTGGATGGCTATATCAGTACCATGCAATCGGTGTATGATGTCAATGCGTACTTTTACCGTTTAGAGGCACTGTATCTTAGGGGGTATTTGGGACAGGGACAGTTAGGCGGCGTGAAGTACTTGAAACGGCATCCATGGCTGCGAGTGAAGTATGAGGTCATGAATGCCGCTGTTGCGGTAGTGTTAATGTACCGGCTTATCAAGAGCGTTAAGGAGAAGGATTTACGACGCGAGTATTGCCAACGACTATGGCGGGCATTAAAGGTAGAAACCCTGCCAAGTTTTGTAAGCGGATACATCGTAAACTGTATCATTCACTACCATTATTACAAGCTTGTGCAGGGATTAAGTAGCGGGCAGTTTATCAGCACGATGTAGGTGTCGAAGGTGTGCCATAGTTCGTGTGAGCTAACGGCACGAGCTCTTCGCGAGGAGCCGAGGCGTCGACCAAAAGCTCTCAATAATAAGGAGGTCCCAATGATTACCCTTACCGAGTCGGCTGCAACGAAAGTGGCTGATTTGCTCAAGACGCAGGAGAATTCTGAAGAAGGCTTGCGCGTCCGCGTCATCGGCGGTGGCTGCTCCGGCCTCTCCTACGAGATGGAGTTCGACCACCCCCAGGCGGCCGATCAAGTCTTCGAGACGAACGGTGTCAAGGTCCTGGTGGACCCGCAGAGCTACACCTACCTGGCCGGCTCCGAGATCGACTATATCGACGGCTTACAGGGGGCCGGCTTCAGCCTGAAGAACCCCAACCCGAAGGCGGACTGTGGTTGCTGATTGTCACAATTCAGGTAGATAGACTGAAGGCTGAAGACTGAAGGCTGTTAGGTATAAAGCAGTGATCGCAAAAAACTTCTGGCATTTGATTTGTGCTGTGCGAGATAATGCATCACCTTCAACCTTCAGCCTGAACACCTAAGTAGTTACGAGGATACATCGTATGCTTCAGTTGACGGAGAACGACATCCTGCCCTCCAAGGCCGAAGCGGAGGAATTTGAGCGGGGCCTCCTCCTCACAACCCTGGATAGCCTGATCAATTGGGCGAGGAAGTCGTCGATCTGGCCGGCGAGCTTCGGGCTTGCCTGCTGTGCTATTGAGATGATGGCAACGGGCGCGTCGCGTTTCGATCTTGCCAGATTCGGGGCGGAGGTCTTTCGTGGGTCGCCACGTCAGTCCGACCTGATGATTGTGGCCGGCCGCGTGAGCCGCAAGATGGCCCCAGTCCTGAGACGGATCTACGATCAGATGCCTGAGCCAAAGTGGGTGATCGCCATGGGCGCGTGTGCCTCCTGCGGCGGAATCTTCAACACCTATACCATCGTTCAGGGTGTGGATCAGGTTGTTCCGGTGGATGTCTATGTTCCCGGCTGCCCGCCCAGGCCGGAGCAGCTGATCCATGGGATCATGCTGTTGCAGGAAAAGATCGCCAAGGAACGGCCGAGCAGCCAGGGCCTCTTCCACCTCCCTTGGCGAAGGACGGCATAGGGAAGTCGCGCGTGTTGCGTCAAGGTAGCTACTCAGGTAGATAGGCTGAAGGCTGAAGGCTTTTAGGGGTAAGTCATGCGTGATCATATAAAACTCCGAAAAGGTCTTGAATGGCTCGACTCGTGCCTTGCGAGGCAATTTAGAACCTTCAGTCTTCAGCCTTCAGTCTAAACACCTGAGTAGTTACGCGTCAAGGGTGGCGACGATGATTGGCGAGATTCTCAAGGGGCTGGCGACGACATTCAAGCATATCTTCCGGAAGCCGGTGACGGTCTCCTATCCGGAAGAGCGGCTACCGCTTGCGCCTCGCTACCGTGGTCTGCACATGCTCGTGGTGGGAGAGGACGGGATGGAGCGGTGTGTGGGCTGTGAACTGTGCGCCGTCGCCTGTCCTGCCGATGCGATCTATGTTGAGGCAGCCGAGAACACCGAGCAAGAGCGTCACTCCAGGGGTGAGCGCTACGCGAAGGTGTACAAGATCCATATGCTGCGCTGCATCTTTTGCGGCTACTGTGAGGAGGCCTGCCCGGAGGAGGCGATTGTGCTGGGGAAACAGTACGAGCTTGCCTCCTACAACAGGGGCGGCTTCGTGTACGGAAAGGATCGCCTGATGACGCCACTAGCGGAGGCGCTGAAGCAGCGGCCTGACCTCCACGCTGACTGGTAGCTGACTCAAGGCGAGCGGGCGTGAAGTCAGTATGGAGGGATCGCGTTTATAGCCGAGAGTGGTATAAGTCTGGGTTTGAGGGGTGGGGATGTTGCTGTCTTTGGCGGTAGGCATCTCTGTGAAGAGTTCGGCAAATCAACGGAGGGAGGCATGGTGATCAGGCACGAAACCTTTACGGTGACTACGGAGGAGCGACTCCAGTTCACGGATCTGACAAAGCGTGTGCGAGATCTTCTTCAGCGGCATGAGATCAAACAGGGGTTGCTCACCCTCAGTTCCCTTCACACGACGACTGCATTGTTCATCAATGAGTGGCAGGAGGCTCTACTTCATGACATCCAGCTCCTGCTGGACCGCCTGATCAATGAGCATGACGGCTATCGCCACAACGATCCAAATTACTCTGATTGTGATCGAAGCAACGCCGACTCGCACCTTCGCTCCCTCCTGCTTGGCCGACAGCTTTCGATTCCTGTGGTGGACGGGGAGATGAGTCTCGGCACCTTTGAGTCGATTATCTTCGCCGAGCTGGACGGGCCAAGAGACCGGCAGATCCAACTCCAGGTAATGGGCGAATAAGAGGTTTGGCGTGCGGACCCCTCCCGAGTGGCGCGGCAATGAACGAGGCTAGCGCCGGGAGTGCTGCAATCGAGGAGAGTTGGCATTCTCCGAAGGGACGAGCCGTTCGCGAGGTCGTCTTTATGCGCTAGATCTACCGGAGCAAGGGCTTTTCGGAAGATGAGGTCGAGATGATGGCGATCGGGCTATTGGTCACGGTTGCATGGTATGGCGTAGGGCACTTCATCAGTGCCCTCTGGGACTAGTATGTCCATACATCGAATCGTTCGGTACCGCGGTGGATCGTACGAGACGGTAGAGATTCCAGTGGTGGGGGAGCATCCCCTCACGATCTTTGTCAACGGTCGTGAGCTGGCGACGTTGATGTGTACGCCGGTGAAGCTCGATTGCCTGGTCCTGGGTTTTTTGAGTTTTGAGGGGATCATCCAGGAGCTCGATGAGGTTAACTCGCTGGAGGTCTTCACAGAGGAGGCGGTGGCAGACGTCAGACTGACCAAGGCATTCACCCCCCCGAGTCACCGAATCCTGACATCCGGGTGCACCGGAGGTATCACATTCGGCATGCCGATGGAGGGGTTTAAAGCATTCCCAGAGGAGGCGATCCTGCGCCCGGAGCAACCGTTCGATCTCATGAAACAGTTGTATGCCGCGGCGCATCTCTATCGGGAGTCGCGTGGCATTCACGCCGCCGCCCTGAGCGACGGCAAGAGCCTGCTGCTTGTCGCCGAGGACGTCGGCCGACATAACGCTCTGGATAAGATCCACGGCGAAGCACTTCAGCAGGGGATTACGACTGCCGGCAATATCCTCCTCTCCACCGGTCGCATCTCGTCTGAGATGCTTCGTAAGGGGGCCCACATGCGGACCCCAATTGTCATCTCTCGAACCTCACCCACCAGCCTCGCCATTGCCGCGGCCAAGCGCTTCGGCATCACCGTGATCGGCTACTGCCGGGGCGAAGGATTTAATGTCTATAGCCACCCCGAGCGTCTGCTTCCACAGCGGGTGGCGACCAGCCGCCTGTCCCATATCCAGCAGCTAATAGCTAATAGCTAATAGCTCACGCGATGCGCCTTATCGATCTGCACACCCACACGACTGCTTCTGACGGCGTCCTCTCTCCGCAACAATTGGTTCGCTTCGCCAAGGACTGCAATATCTCAGTCCTGGCCGTTACCGATCATGACACCCTGGAGGGTCTTCCAGCGGCGGTGGCGGAGGCCTCGCAGGTGGGCCTGCAGGTCGTGGCAGGCGTCGAGATTACCGCGCACGTGGGGGACCTGGAGATTCACATTCTGGGGCATTTCATCGATCCGGACGATAACCAACTTGCCGCATTCCTTGCCTCCTCCCGTAACGACCGAATCGAGAGGGCCCATCGGATGATCGCGAAGCTCTGGGCTCTTGGTCTCCCGCTGGACGCTGATGAGGTCTTGAGTATGGCGCTAGGCTCCTCGGTTGGGCGTCCCCATGTGGCACAGGCGATGATCAGGCGCGGATATGTGACGTCGATGAAGGAGGCGTTTGACCGATACCTGACTACGGGCAAGCCAGGCTACGTGGAACGCTCCAGAATTCCTGCGACCGGAGTGATCCGTACCATCAAGGAAGCTGGAGGCGTGCCATCCCTTGCGCATCCTGGGCAGTACGGTCACGACGAGATTATTCCATCTCTCGTGCAGCATGGGCTTATGGGACTGGAGGTGTATCACCTGGAACACGATACCGAATCGCTATTCCGTTACGAGCGAGCGTGCCTGAGATACGGTCTATTGGCAGTCGGCGGATCTGACTACCATGGCACTCCTGGGCTCCGATCAGACGGGCTTGGCAGGTCAGCAGTGCCAGAGGCAAAGTTCGAACAGTTGCTCGCCGCCGTATCTGCCTCCCGCACTACCGCGTCCGGCTGTAAGGGTGAAGAGGGTAGTCGTATTCCTCGCGACCAGGCGGGACAGGTCAACAGATGAAAGAGTTCTTCGTCAAGACGGCAGGAGACTGGTGCTGGGAACCTGACAGAGCCTGATGCTCGTGGAGTTTGACGGTCCACGTGAGCGGCGGGTGATCGTCCAGATCAGGTGAACTGCGTCCTTCTCAGGTTGACAATCGGGTCAAGACTATGGTAGAAGAATTGGCGAGTAGGCCTGTGTGCCGCCTTCCCAAACGGCGGCCTGACTGATCACTTATACGGGCTCAAATGAGGCATTTGTGCTCCAACCGGTTAAGGTAACGCCGCTGATTTCGCTTCCCGAGATTTTTGGCTCACCCAAGCCACCCTGGCTGAAGGTCAAGGCGCCAGGCGCACCCAACTACCTTCGGCTGAAACGGCTCCTTCAAGAGCAGCAGCTTCAGACCATCTGCGAAGAGGCCCATTGTCCCAACATCGGCGAATGCTGGGAGGAGCTTACCGCAACCTTCCTCATCCTGGGCGATACCTGCACCCGTAATTGCAGCTTCTGTGCGGTCAAACAGGGCAAGCCGACAGAACTCGATCGGACCGAGCCGGAGCGGGTGGCCAAGGCGATTAGCGCGCTGGGGCTGGCCCATGCTGTGGTGACCTCCGCCAATCGCGATGACTTGCCCGACGGGGGGGCGAGTATCTTTGCGGCCGTGATTCGCAGGGTGAGGGGGCTTGCCCCTGGCTGTAGCGTTGAGGTGCTGATTCCTGATTTTCGTGGTAGCAAGGCCGCCCTGAGAACGGTGGTCGAGGCCGGACCCGCTATCCTGAACCACAACGTGGAAACTATTCCCCGGTTGTATCGAGAGGTCCGTCCGGGATCGCACTATGAGCGGTCACTCGATCTTCTGGCTATGGCGCGACGATTGGCGCCGGAGTTAGTCACGAAGTCAGGGATCATTGTGGGATTCGGGGAGGCATGGCAGGAATTGCTCCAGACGATGGCTGACCTCAGGGCTGTCGATTGCGATATTCTGACGCTGGGACAGTACCTGCGGCCAAGCCGCGCGCACCTGCCGATTATGAAATACTATACTCCAAAGGAGTTTAGTGAGTTGAAGGCGATCGGGGAAGGGATGGGGTTTAAGTACGTAGAGTCCGGGCCCCTGGTCCGGAGTTCGTACCATGCCCGCGGCCAGGCTGAGGAAGTCAGCCGGAAGCGTGAGAGCGAGAGGACTGAGCTATGCAGAAGTTAGAGCAGAAGGAGCTGGTAGATCTCCTCCGACAGATGCTCCTGATGCGCCGGTTCGAGGAGAAGTGCGCGGAGATGTACTCCATGGGCAAGATCGGCGGCTTCCTGCATCTGTATATCGGCCAGGAAGCGGTGGCAACGGGCGCCATTTCTGTGTTGCGACCAGACGACTATGTGATTGCCAGTTACCGGGAACATGGCCATGCCTTAGCCAAGGGCTGCGATCCACGGAGGATGATGGCGGAGCTGTTCGGTCGGGCGGATGGCCTCTGTAAGGGCAAGGGTGGCTCGATGCACCTATTTGATAAGAGCCGCAACTTCCTGGGGGGGCATGCGATCGTGGCGGGGCAGATTCCGATCGGAACTGGCGCCGCCTTCGCGAGCCAGTACGAGGGGAAGGATCAGGTCACGCTCTGCTTCTTTGGGGACGCCGCCGTCAACCAGGGCGTGTTCCACGAGGCGCTGAATCTCGCGGCCCTGTGGCACCTGCCGATCGTCTATATCTGCGAGAACAATCGTTACGGCATGGGGACTGCTGTAGAGCGCGCCACCCCAGTCAAGGAGCTGTACCGAAGGGCCGAGGCGTATGGGATGCCCGGCGAGGCGGTAGACGGGATGGATGTCCTGGCCGTTCGGGAGTGTGTGGGGTTAGCAGTAGAACGGGCCCGACGAGAACGCATCCCTTCTTTGATCGAGGCCAAGACATATCGATTCCGGGGGCACTCGATGGCGGATCCGGGTACCTACAGAACGAAAGAGGAGGTCGAACGAGAAAAGCAACGGGACCCCCTCGTGACGTTTCGGGCCCACCTCATGGCCGAGGCGGTGATTAAGGAGTCGGATTGGAAGGCGCTGGAGAAGGAAGTCCAAACTACGGTGGAGGAGGCGATTCGCTACGCCGATGCCTCCCCAGAGCCACCAGTGGAGTGGCTGCACACCGACGTCTACGTCTCAGAGCGCTGAGGGAGGGAACGAGAGCATGGCAATTATCACCTATCGAGAGGCTCTAAATCAGGCGCTCCGCGAAGAGATGCGCCGAGACCCTCGCGTTTTTCTTATGGGAGAGGAAGTAGCCCTCTACCAGGGGGCCTATAAGGTCAGTCAAGGCCTGCTTGAGGAGTTTGGCCCCAAGCGGGTCATCGACACCCCGATCAGTGAGGCCGGGTTTACCGGCGTCGGTATCGGCTCGGCGATGGTCGGCTTGCGGCCGATTGTGGAGATGATGACCTTTAACTTCGCGCTGGTGGCGATCGATCAGATCGTCAATCAAGCAGCGAAGATCCTGTACATGTCCGGCGGGCAGTATAATGTTCCACTGGTCATTCGCGGCCCTGGCGGCCCGGCGCATCAATTGGCGGCTCAGCACTCGCAGAGCATGGAGTCGTACTTCTATCATGTTCCTGGTCTCAAGATCGTGCGCCCAGGGACCCCTAAGGATGCAAAGGGACTTCTTAAAAGTGCGATCCGTGACGATGATCCGGTCATCTTCATCGAGTCAGAGCTTCTGTACGGGACCAAGGGCGAGGTGCCGGATGGCGAGTACACCATCCCGCTTGGTGTCGGCGAAATAAAGCGGGAGGGACGCGATGTCACTATCGTAGCCTACTCTACGATGCTTCTGCTGGCCTTGCAGGTGGCAGAGGATCTGGAGAAGGAGGGGATTTCTGTGGAGGTAGTGGATCCGCGTACGCTCCGCCCGCTGGATGCTGACATGATCATCGAGTCGGTCAAGAAGACCAACCGGGCTGTAGTCATGGAGTCCGGCGCCGGATTCGCCGGGATAGCGACGGTGATCGCGGCCATCATTTCTGAGCAGGCTTTTGATTATCTGGACGCCCCGGTGGAGCGGGTCACCGGCGCCAACGCCCCGACGCCATACGCGAAGAACCTTGAGCGTGCCAAGGCCCCAAGCAAAGAACGGGTCATCGCGGCGGTAAAGAAGGTCATGGCTATTTAGGTCTATTCCGTCCTTCTCGTCTATTCAGTCTATTTCGTCACAGACCAAACAGACCAGATAGACCAAACAGACCAGATAGACGAAATAGACCAGATAGACGAAATAGACCAGATAGACGAAATAGACCAAAATAAGAAGAGGAGACATACGCACAATGGCCATTTCTGTGGTCATGCCCCGGTTGAGCGACACCATGGAGGAGGGGAAGATCCTTCGGTGGCTGAAGAAAGAGGGAGACCTGGTAGAGGTGGGTGACATCATCGCCGAGGTCCAAACCGATAAGGCTGACATTGAGATGGAGGCCTTTGGGTCAGGCACCCTTCGAAAGATTCTTATCGGTGCGGGCGAGTCAGCGCCGGTCGGTCACATGATCGGGGTGATTGCCGAAACGGATGAGGACATTTCGACGCTACTTCCTCCCGTTAGAGGCTTAGCCGTTGAGTCAGCAACGCCGACTCAGCCAGGCACTCCTGCGCCAACCCCTCCAGCTCTTCAGGCGGTCGCTCCTGGACGCGTCAAAGCTTCACCGCTGGCAAAGAGGTTCGCGCGCGAGCAGGCGATTGATCTGTCGATGGTGAGCGGGTCTGGCCCGGGTGGAAGGGTGATCCGCCGGGATGTGGCTGTCCTTATACCATCGGCTTCGGCTGCCGGTCAGCAGGCGCCATCGATTGCAGAGCGTGCCGTAGAGATTGCCGCATCCACGCCATCGGCAGGGTTTGAGGACCGGAATCTCTCCCCGATGCGTAGGGCGATTGCGAAGCGCGTGGCCCAGAGTATGGCAACCGTGCCACACTTCTACCTTACGGTCGAGGTGGCCATGGATAAGGCCACGGAGTTGCGTGAGTCGATACAGTCGCAGACGTCAGACCTCAAGGTAACCTTCACCGACATCATCATCAAAGCTGTGGCCATTGCGCTCGGGCGGCATCCGGCGGTCAATGCATCATTTGTGGGAGAACAGATTCGCGTCTACTCCCAAGCCAATATCGGCATCGCGGTGGCCCTTGAAGAGGGATTGATCAACCCGGTGCTGCGCGACTGTGGTCGGAAAAGTCTGGCACAGATCGCCAGAGAGACGAAGAGCTTGGTCGAGCGAGCCAGAGCTCAGAAGTTGAGACCTGAAGAGTACGCCGGGGCGACCTTTACCATTTCGAATCTGGGCATGTATGAGATAGAAGAGTTCACCGCCATCATCAACCCCCCAGAGGCCGCCATTCTGGCAATCGGCAGGATCCAGAGCAAGCCGGTCATCGTAGATGGAGGAGTGCAGATCGGCCAACGAATGCGGATGACGCTTTCGTGCGATCATCGGGCGGTAGATGGCATGACGGGGGCGATATTCCTTCAAGAGGTCAAGCGGCTACTTGAGCATCCGCTTGACCTCGTTCTGTAGCGCTGGTCAGTGCCTTTCTGGTTACCCATTACCCCCCACCTCAATCCTCCCCCTCAAGGGGGGAGGAGGTCGCGTAAGGGGTCCCTTCCCCCCCATGAGGGGGAAGGTGAGGATGGGGGGGGGGACTTTCTGGGCAATAACGTCCATTATTTCGGATTATGGCTTTATGTATAGATCAGATAAACCATGATGGGACAGGACAAGCAACCATTTGATCTGGCGGTAGTTGGGGCGGGCCCTGGAGGCTACGTGGCGGCGATCCGCGCCGCGCAGCTCGGGATGCGGGTGGCTCTCGTAGAGCGAGATCAATTGGGCGGGGTCTGTCTCAACTGGGGCTGCATTCCGACGAAGGCATTGCTTCAGAGTTCGCATCTACTTTCCCTCCTACGTCGTGCCGAGGAGTTCGGGATCCACGCGGAGAACCTCCGGGGAGATTTCGGCATTGCCGTGAAGCGGAGCCGCGAGAAGGCCGAGCGGCTGTCCAAGGGCATCGAATACCTGATGCGTAAGAACAAGGTCGCCGTCTTCATGGGCGAAGCCCGCTTCACCTCGGCTAAGGAACTCGAGATCGCGGACAGGGGTGGAAAGACGACTGGATCGATCCTAGCTGAACGGATCCTCTTGGCAACCGGGTCGAGACCCCGACTACTTCCGGACCTGACGATCGATGGTCAGGTCGTGCTCACCAGCACAGAGGCCATGCTACGTAGCCAAGCCCCTACCTCCATGGTTATCATCGGGGCGGGAGCGATCGGCATTGAGTTCGCCGACATCTATCACGCCTATGGAACGGCCGTAACACTCGTTGAGCTGCTGCCGACGATCCTTCCCTATGAGGACGAGGAGATTACGGCGCTACTGCATCGTTCTTTGACCAAAAAGGGGATCAAGATCCTCACCGGGACGCGAGTTGAGCAGGTAATCGTTGAGGCGGGGAAGGCCACGGTCAGGGTATCTAATAGCAGCGGAAGCCAAGAGCTTCATGGCGAGACGGTCCTGGTGGCGGTAGGCAGGGTAGCCAACTCCGAGGTGGGCGGCCTGAAAGAGCTGGGCGTTGCGATGGAGAATGGATATGTCAAGGTCAACGAGTGGATGGAGTCCAGCGTAGCCGGAATCTACGCCATTGGCGATCTTGTTGGCGCGCCACTCTTGGCCCACAAGGCTTCTCATGAAGGAATCGTTGCGATCGAAAAGATGGCCAAGCTGGATGACGTGACACCGGTGAACCCCAGGAGGATCCCGAGCTGCACCTACTGTCACCCGGCTGTCGCGAGCATCGGTTTGACGGAGGCGAAGGCGAAGGCCGAAGGATATACGATACGCGTCGGACGGTTCCCATTCAGTGCGAGCGGGATGGCGATTACCCTCGGCGAGACTGAGGGGATGGTAAAGGTGATCGCCGATGCGACGCATGGAGAGATCCTAGGCGTGCATATCATGGGTGCCCATGCCACCGAACTGATCGCCGAGGCCGGCTTGGCGATCGCATTGAAGGCCACCCCGGAAGAGATTGCCAAGTCGATTCATGCCCACCCAACCCTTTCCGAGGCGATGGGGGAAGCCGCCCTTGCCGCACTTGGCCGGCCGGTCCATCTGTAAAGAAGAAGCGTATAGGCTATAGGGTAGAGGGTAGAGGATAAGATAGGAGAAAAGAAGTATGAATAAGTTGTGCTCCCGTCCTTTCCCTGCACTCTAAACCCTATACCCTCAACCCTCTACCCTGTACTACTGATGCCGACCTGTAGCCTGATTGACCTTGGGCTCATACCCTACACCGAAACACTCACCCTGCAACGCCGGCTGGCGACTCTTCTGGCTGAGGACCGCCTGGGGGATGTCCTGCTCCTCGTCGAACACCCGCCGGTTATTACCCTCGGGCGAGCCGGGCAGATGGCTCACCTCCGCGTACCGGAATCTTCCCTGGCCGCGATGGGAATCGAGTTTTTCGAAGTGGAGCGTGGTGGCGACATGACCTATCACGGTCCTGGCCAGTTAGTAGGCTACCCGATCCTCAATCTGACCGAACATGGTCGTGACCTGCATCGATACCTTCGGCAGCTCGAAGAGGTGCTGATTATGACCCTATCGGGCTTCGGGATCGCTGCTGGTCGCTCACTCGGTCGGACGGGCGTCTGGGTGGGTGAAGAGAAGATTGCCTCGCTAGGCATTCATGTCAGCCGGTGGGTCACCCGTCATGGTTTCGCGCTGAACATCAATATGGATCTGGCGCCGTTTGAGATGATCGTTCCTTGCGGTATCCAGGGCGCCAAGATGACAAGCATGACACAGGAGTTGTCTCGTCCAATCTCAGTTCGTGAGGTGATGGTGGCTCTTATCGAACGTTTCGAGGTTGAGTTTGGGGTGTCTCTTCTGCCTACGTCGTTGCCTGAACTTTTCTGTTCGAGGAGCCAGGCGGGTAGAATCGAAAGGGATGTACCAGCTATCGTTCGAGGCGCGAGTTGATGGACCTGGAACGCCAACACCGCCAGACGATTTTGGTCGTCGACGATCAGGAAGCCAACATCGCGTTGGTCGAGGCCATCCTGGCCCCACAGGGTTATACGATTATCGCGGCATCGAATGGGGAGCAGGCCCTCGAACTGGTGGCAGCCCAGCCGCCGGATCTTATCCTGCTAGATGTCATGATGCCAGGCATGAACGGATTCGACGTCTGCGCTCGACTCAAGGAGGATGAACGAACCCGGCTTATTCCCATCGTGATGCTGACCTCTCTGAACGATCCGCAAGACAGAATCCGCGGGATCGAGGTCGGGGCAGACGACTTTTTGAGCAAGCCCTTTCACTCGGCGGAGTTGAGCGCGCGAGTTCGATCCCTGCTGAAGCTCAAGCAGTTTACCGATGAGTTAGAAAGCGCGGAGGACGTCCTATTCACGTTGGCCCTGAGCGTCGAGGCCAAGGATGAGTACACCAACGGACACTGCGAGCGATTGTCCCTTTACTCAGTCGCCCTTGGCCGGAGTCTTGGCCTTCCCTATGAGCAGTTGAGGGCGCTACACCGTGGAGGCTACCTGCACGACGTCGGGAAGATTGCTGTGTCGGAGGTGATCCTGAATAAAAAGACGGGATTGACCGATGAAGAAAGGCGGATCATGCGGGAACACCCGATAATCGGGGAGCGGATTTGCAGGCCGCTCAAGTCGCTGAGATCGGTTCTTCCCATCATTCGCCACCACCATGAACGATGGGACGGCAGCGGGTATCCGGATGGCTTGAATGGACAGGAGATTCCCATCTCGGCCAGGATCATTCAGACCGTTGATATCTACGATGCACTGATGACGGCCCGCCCATATAAGCCCTCGCTCGAAACCCACCAGGTCTTTTCGATCATGCGACAGGCATCACAGAAGGGTTCATGCGAGCCCAGGTTAATAGAGCAGTTTATAAGCTTACTGCAGTCTGATGAGACCCTGGTAGGTTTGGAGAAGGTGAGTCGCTAACGGCTGTAGATGGGTACCTGTTCGGCTCCTTTTAGGTTGTTCCTCCATACAATCTCTGCTAAACTGAATCTGTTGTTAGCAGAGGATTTGAACGCGTACTCGACTCTATTTTCGCAATCTGCGTGAATCCGCGGTTGGGACCATGCGCCCTGTCAACGATGCTTGATGTGCCGTCGGAACGTCTTCCCGTAGCACTCCTCTCTGTAAACAGATGATGGCAATGCTGACGTTGGCAGAGCAGTTGCGGCTCCTCGTCTTGTGTGACGGGGCTGTTGAGGGCGCTGTGGCTTCCCATACTCAGGATCTCGAACGGTGAGGACTGATGGAGTAGTGGGGCTCTCTGATGTTGCGCCCGCCGTTGAGACCAAGGGTTTGGTCAAGTGGTTTGGCGCGCATCCGGCCCTGCGGGGCGTGAACCTTCGCGTTGCCAAGGGGGAGATCCTGGCTCTATTTGGCCCGAACGGAGCGGGCAAGAGCACACTGCTGAGAATCCTGGCCGGACTGATGCGACCGACCGCCGGATCAGCGCATGTCGCCGGGCTTGATGTGAGTAGGGATGGCGATGGCGTGAGGCGGGCTATCGGCGTTCTTGCCAGCGGTCACCAGCTATATGAGGCTCTGACCGGGCGTGAAAACCTCCTGTTCGCGGCGACCATGCTGGGTCTGGATCGTTCAGCCGAACGAGTGTCGGAGGTTCTGGTCAAGGTTGGACTGGAGGCGGCAGCAAATGGTCGTGTCAGGACCTTCTCCAGCGGGATGAAGCGGCGCCTTTCCATGGCAAAGCTGATGCTGCGTGAGCCAAAGGTCATGCTTCTTGACGAGCCGTTCACCAACCTTGACCTTCAGGCGACAAAGCTGCTGGAGGAATTTCTCATCGCCTCAAAAAGTACCGGCACAACGATCTTGTTGGCCACTCACAACCTGACGATGGGGTGTGCTATAGCAGACCACATGGCCATCTTGCGGCAGGGGCGGCTGGTCTTTGACGCGAGACGAGACGAGGTGAGCCTGGAATCGTTGCGCTCCCTTTTTGCGCTCCATGGCGAGTTGTGGGAGGTCGAATGATCTTTGCCAGAAGGGTCCTTGCGATCGCGTGGAAGGATCTGATCGCAGAGTGGCGCGATCGGGAAAGTATCACCGCCATGTGTTTTTTCGCTTTCCTGGTCTTGTTCCTCTTCAGCTTCGCGCTCAACGGGGATCAGACGCTTATCCGAGGCGCCTCATCCGGCCTGTTGTGGTTGGCCTTTGCATTCACCGGCGTGCTTGGTCTGGCTCGATCGGTTCAGAGCGAACTGGCGAATGACTGCTTGGATGGCCTGCTCCTGTATCCTGCCGAGCGGGAGGCGATTTACCTGGGGAAACTGTTGAGCAACTTCAGCGTGATCCTCCTTGTCGAGCTGATAAGCTTTCCCCTTTTTGCGATCCTGTACAATATGGACCTCTGGTCGCAACTGCCTAAGCTCCTCGTGATTACGGTACCGGCGACGCTCGGATTCGCCGCGGCCGGAACGCTGTTGTCTACCATGACGGCGGGCCTGAGGGCACGGGAGGCGATGCTACCGTTCCTCCTGTTTCCTATGACGATTCCCTTGATCCTGGCTGCCGTCAGGGGGACGGAGGTCGTGCTGCGGCGCGAGTCATTCGACCTTGCCATGCCCTGGCTCAAGCTGATGGGGGCGTTTGATGTGCTGTTCCTTGTGGGGTCGTTGTTGACATTCGAGTTTCTGGTTGAGGAATGAGACGATGACCTTACAACGGATCGAATGGGTACTGGGCGTGTGTACTGCCATTGGATTACTGATCGGCCTGTACATAGGCTTGATCTATGCGCCGCCCGATGCAGTGCAGGGAGAGGTGCAGCGGTTGATGTACCTGCACGTCCCCTTGATCCTCGTCAGCTACCTGGCCTTTTTTGTAGTGTTCGTGACGAGCATCCTGTATCTGGGGCGCCGTAGCCGGCAGTACGATGCGATCGCGCATTCGTCTGCCGAGATCGGCACGCTCTTCACCGCCCTGGCGATTGCAACCGGCTCAATATGGGGGCGACCGACGTGGGGGGCCTGGTGGACGTGGGATGCGCGACTGACCTCGACCGCTATCCTGCTGCTGATCTTCCTCGGCTATCTGATGCTTCGGGCACTGATGGAAGACGAGTCGCGAGGGGCCGCCTTCTGCGCCGTCCTTGGGATTATCGGGTTCCTCGATATTCCGATCATCCACATGTCCGTCGTGTGGTGGCGCACCCTGCACCAACCCGCGTCGCTCCTGAAATCTGGTCTATGGACGGTGGCCCCGGACATGCTGATGGCGCTCCTGACGAACCTCGCTGCCTTCGTGCTGTTGTACGGATATCTCCTGGCTAAGCGACTTCGGCTCGAGGGGGCGAGGGAAGAGCTTTTCAACCTGCGGATGGAGCTACTCGGATGAATCCGTGGTCCTATAATCTGGCGGCGTATCTGCTGTCCGCCGTGGGTCTGCTCTGGTATATCGTCTCGATCTGGAGGCGTATGAAGGCAGTGAGGGTGCAGGTTATGGCGCTCAAGCACCATACGAAGGACAAGGCCAATTGAAGAAAAAGACTAAACTGCTCCTGGGGGCGGTCGTCATCGCGTCGACCATCGGTTATCTGATCGTTGGCGGAATCCGAGAGGCCGCCGTCTACTACATCACCCCGACGGAGCTCAAGCAAAAGGGATCGGCGACAACGGATAGAGCCTTTCGCGTAGGCGGGATGGTGGTGGCTGGATCGCGCAGTTGGGATCCGCAGACACTGAAGCTGACCTTCCGCTTGGGCGACGAGAAAGAGCAGGTTGCGGTCGAGTACGTGGGCTCGCCGCCTGACCTGTTCAAGGAGGGATCTGGCGCGATTGTGGAGGGGAAGTATATGAACGGCCTCTTTCAGGCAGATACGATCCTGGCCAAGCATTCTGAAGAGTATCGGCCGCCTGAGGAGGGTCAGGCCACGGCGAAGGATCACTACCGAACGCTGGTGAAGCCGCCGGCTACGCGACCATGATTGCGACACTTGGCCGGTTCAGTCTTTGGTTGGCCCTCGCCATCGCGGTCTACGGCGCGTTCGTCTCTATCATGGGGGCGCGGCGGCGTCAACCGGCCATGATCGAGAGCGGCCAAGGAGCGGTAGTCTCGGTGTTTGGCCTCAGCACCTTCGCAATCCTGCTGATGGAGGCTGGGCTGGTCGGCCACGACTTCAGCCTTCAGTACGTTGCCAGGAATGCCAGCCTTGATACACCGCTATTCTACACGATAATTGCACTGTGGGGAGCGCTCGAGGGCTCAATTCTGCTCTGGGTCTGGCTGCTGGCCCTGATGACCCTCCTCACGGTGATGTTCGAGAGGAAGCGGCAGCGTGAATTGATCCCGTACGTGACGGCTGTCCTGCTGTGCATCTTGACCTTTTTCCTCATCCTGGTGGCCTTTCCGGCCAATCCCTTTACCACGATGTTCCCAGTGCCACTTGACGGGCGCGGGCCGAATCCGCTTCTGCAAAATCATCCCCTGATGGCGGTTCACCCCCCCGGCCTGTACGCCGGCTATGTCGGCTGGTCCATTCCGTATGCCTTCGGCATAGCCGCCCTGATCACCGGTCGGCTCGGTGAGGCATGGATCAGGGCCGTACGCCGCTGGTCGCTCGCGTCCTGGGCCTTCCTTACGGTCGGCATTATCGTCGGGGGGCGGTGGTCCTACGACGTATTGGGATGGGGCGGTTACTGGGCCTGGGACCCAGTGGAGAACGCCTCGTTGCTGCCCTGGCTCACCGGCACGGCATTTCTACACTCGATCATGATCCAGGAGCGACTAAAGATGCTGAAGTTCTGGAACGTGGCGCTGATCATCATCACCTTCGCGCTGACCATCTTCGGCACCTTTCTTACGCGAAGCGGTATTCTCTCGTCTGTTCACGCGTTCTCTGACTCGACCGTCGGGCCGTTGTTTCTGGTCTTCATCGGCCTGATCCTGTTTTTCTCCTTCGGTCTCATGGTGTACCGGAGCGACAAGTTACAGGCGGAAGGCGATATCGATTCACTGGTGTCCCGCGAGAGCGCCTTCCTGACGAACAATCTGTTACTGCTGGGATTCGCGTTTGCGGTCCTCCTTGGTACGCTGTTTCCCCTCCTGTCCGAGGCGGTTCGCGGGGTCAAGGTTAGCGTGGGCGAGCCGTTCTTTAACGCGGTGAACGTTCCTATCGGCTTGGGTCTGATCTTCCTGATGGCCATCGGACCGCTGATCGCCTGGCGACACGCCTCGCTCGATAGCCTGCGACGGACCTTTACCATACCCTTGTGCCTCACTATTCCGGGAGCCGGTATCTGCTGGTTCCTTGGGGTTCGTGGGTTGTACCCGCTCCTGGCCTTTGCCTTCAGCCTGTTTGCCGCCATTACCGTCATTCAGGAGTTTGCCAGTGGCGCCATAACGCGACGTCGAAAAACAGGAGAGGGGTATCTGGTCGCGCTCTCGAAACTCACCAGCCGGGGCCGACGGCGCTATGGCGGCCTCATAGTCCATCTGGGGGTAGCGCTCGTCGTGGTCGGTATTACCGCCTCGTCGGTCTTCAAGCTGGAGCAGGAGGTCACCCTGAAGAAAGGCGAGTCGCTCCAGCTTGGTAGGTACCAGGTTCGATTTGACGAACTCAGCGCCTGGCAAGAGCCGCATCGCTTTGTAGTGCAAGGGAGCTTTACGGTCTTCAACTCGAATCAAAAGGTAGCCGAGATGCGGCCTGCCAAGCGGTTTTATCCGGCCGAGCAACAGCCGATCGGCACCGTCGATGTCCGCTCTACGGCACGGGAGGATCTCTACCTGGTCCTTTCGTCGTTTGCGCAGGATGGAACTACCGCCACCGTGAAGGCGCTGGTTCGCCCGCTGGTGATGTGGATCTGGCTTGGTGGCTGGGTGATGGTCCTGGGCTCGCTGATCGCGATCTGGCCCGACCGGAGACGGGCCCTCGCTGCAAACCAGGTGGAGGAGCAGATGGCATGGCAACCTGGAAGAAGCTAAGCCTGCTGCTCAGCATTATCCCACTCCTACTGCTCCTGGCTTACGGCTTCAAGACCAACCCGAGGGAGGTGCCATCGCCGCTGGTGGGACACCAGGCGCCCGCGTTCGCTCTTTCCATGTTTGATGGAAGCAGCACCAGCCTGGAGCAGCTCCGTGGGAAGGTCGTGGTCCTGAACTTTTGGGCCTCCTGGTGCTACCCAGCCTGCTACGAAGAAGCGCCACACCTGGAGGCCGCCTGGCAGACCTACCGGGATCGAGGGGTGATGGTCATTGGGGTGGATATCCAGGATCGGGATGCTGATGCAAAGGCGTTCATCGAGCGGCTCAAGCTCAGCTTTCCAAGCGGTCCTGACCCGCAGGGAAAGATCTCCATTGACTATGGTATCTATGGCGTACCGGAGACCTTCTTCATTACGAAGGACGGCACGATTCATTACAAACACGTCGGAGCCGTCGACGCGAAGGTGCTGAAGGCAAAGATCGATGAGATGCTCTGATCTGCGTTCAACGTTCAACGTTCAAGGTTCAAAGTTCAGAGTTCCTTGTTGGGAAGCTCTGGAACTTGCTGAGAAAGAGATGACACATGCGTAGAACGGTTGCCTTGGTGGTGATGGTGGTAGTCCTTGGGACGTGGCCATCCGCCATACTCGCTGGCAGCATCGAGGAACAGACCCACCTACTGGCTGCCGGGTTGCGCTGCCCGGTGTGTCAGAACCTCTCGGTAGCCGACTCACCCTCAGAGATGGCGATCCAGATGCGCGAGGTCATCCTCGATAAACTCAAGAACGGTGAGAGCCCGGAGCAGATTCGAGGCTACTTCGTTAGTCGCTATGGCGAGTGGATTCTGCTTGCGCCGACGCGCAAGGGTTTTAACTGGATCGCGTGGCTGCTGCCATTCGTCGCCATCCTGGGCGGAGCTGGGATCATCGTTCTCAAGATCCGTCGCGCGATGAGGAGGGGTCACGGCCCAAACGGGGATGCATCGCGCCCCCTTGATCCCCGCTACGCCACTCGACTCGAAGCGGAACTCAAGGAATCGGAACGCTGATGATCATAGAAAGTTCAACGTTCAATGTTCAACGTGCAACGTTCAAAGTGCAATGTTCAACGTGCAACGTTCAAAGTGCAATGTTCAACGTGCAATGTTCGGGGTGCAACGTTGAACGTTGAACATTGAACGTTGAACCCAACCATAATGTTAATACTAATTATCATCCTGCTAGTTCTTCTCGCCCTCTTGCCGGTAATCATGCCGTTCTTCAGATCGTCTAATGGAGTTCCACTGTGGTCAGAACAGACCGAGTTGCAGGAGCTCCTGGCCGAGAAGCAAATGGTATATGCCGCAATCAAGGAGCTTGAGTTCGATTACCAGGCTGGGAGGCTCAGTCTCGAAGACTATGAGCAGGCGCGCCATAGCTACGAACTGAGTGCGATTGCTCTCCTCAAACAGATCGACGGTATAGGCACGCAACAGGCAGGCGGAGACGTTGAGTCCAGAGGCAAACCGCGCCGATGAGCCGCCTCATGGAGTCTCGGCTCGCTGCCTCAGGCTTAGACGCGCTGTATCGGAAGATACTGAATGGCATTCGCATGGACCTCTGCGACGGACTAGCGCTCTACCAGACACGCGACCTGACCTCAGTGGCGTTTCTCGCCAACCTGGTGCGCGAGCGCCTGAACGGCAACCTCGCCTATTTTGTCCGCAACCTGCACATCAACTACACGAACATCTGCAACAAGGGATGCAAGTTTTGCTCATTTTATGCCCCGCCCACCGACCCACGAGGGTATGTACTGAGCATCCATGATATCCAGGATCAGATCCGGAAGTACGATGAGGTTCCCCTCCGTGAAATCCACATAGTGGCGGGGATCAATCCGAAACTCCCGTACCAGTACTACCTCGACCTCATCACAGCTGTGAAAGACGCGAGACCCGGCGTCCAGGTCAAGGCGTTCACCATGATCGAACTGGCGCAGATCCAGCGAGTGGCCAACAAGCCGATGGAAGAGGTGCTGGCCGACCTCAAGGCGGCAGGGCTCGATTGTTGCCCTGGCGGCGGAGCAGAGGTATTTAGTGACCGCGTTCACGAAGAGCTGTTCAGGGCCAAGCTGGACAACGACGAATGGTTTGACGTGGCCAAGGCCGTACATCGGGCCGGTGTCCGTTCAAACGTTACGATGCTCTATGGCCACATCGAGACGGTTGAGGAAAAGGTCACGCACCTGCTCCATATTCGTGATTTGCAGGACGAAACGGGCGGCTTCATGTGTTTCGTCCCGTTGGCATTCGATCCGACCAACACCGAGCTCAGCCATCTCCCGATCACTACCGGGTATGCCAACCTGCGTGAGATTGCCATCGCCCGTCTGCTCCTCGATAATATCCCTCACATCAAGGCATTCTGGGTCATGACCACACCGGCGGTGGCGCAGTTGGCGCTCTGGTACGGGGCGGACGATGTCGATGGGACGGTGAGCCATTATGAGATTACCCACGCCATGGGTGACAACTCCCATCATCAGGAGCTCGCTCACGCCGAACTTCTCGCCATGATCCACGAGGCCGGCCGCCAGCCAGTAGAGCGCGACGCGCTCTACAACGCCATCACTCCCATTCCTCTCACCACGTCTGGTAGAGGATAGAGCTGCTATACTGACCAGCGCTGCAGTGTTTCAGGGGTCTAGGGGTTTAAGGAGCTCCGGGTAAGGCAAGGGAATCGAACTGAATTTCCCTGCCCTTCACCATACGGTGAAACTTTTCGTGATTGCTGTGACAGAGTTTATATGGTAACCTATATGTTACCTTAGACGATGGCAGCCATTCGAATTCTGGAGTACCTCGATCCCGAGGGTCGCTCGCCGTACGCCGCCTGGTTTGAGGGGCTCAACGCGCCCGCCGCAGTCAAGGTCGCGGTTGCGCTCTATCAACTGGCCGCGGGCAACTCTTCAAACCTCAAGGGGGTCGGCTCGGGTGTGTTCGAGCGAAAAATCGACTTTGGCCCTGGCTACCGAGTCTATTTCGGCAGGGACGGCGAGCGCGTGGTCATCTTGCTCGGCGGCAGCACCAAGCAACGCCAGCAACAGGCGATCGAGGCGGCGAAGGAGCGCTGGGCCGATTATCGCCGCCGCAAGGCCAAGGGATAAGCAGACCGGAGGCGCTATGGCACTCACACGGGATTTCAAGGACACAGTTGTGGCGCGCGCGCAGCTCGACCCGCGTTTTCGCGAAATGCTCTTCACGGAGGCGATCAACGCCTATCTCGGGGGTGACACCGCCGCGGGTAAGGCCATCCTGCGCGATCTGGTCAACGCCACCGTCGGGTTCGAAGAATTGGCCGCTGAGCTGAACAAGCCGAGCAAGAGCCTGCATCGGATGCTGGCGCCGCGCGGCAACCCGAGTACAGAGAACTTCTTCGGTATCGTGAGCGCCCTCCAGAAGAAGGCCCGCGTAAAGCTGCGGGTAACCGCCAAGGCCGGCTGATCCCGGACGCGGACCGATTGAGATGACTGACAAAACAACGGTGCATGAGTTTAACTGCTTCAGGATCGCTGTCCCATAGCGAGTGCCGGATGGAACCGAGGAATCTAAGGCATGGCTGAGTCGAACGGCAGGATCGAGGCGATAGCAGAGAAGGTCGAGGCGGGGGAGCGGCTCTGCTTCGATGATGGGGTTGAACTCTTCGAACGCGCGACACTACTGGAACTATCCGCGATGGCTGACTGCGTGCGCTGGCGATTACATCCCGAGCCGGTTGTGACATATGTCATTGGCCGTAACATCAACTATACCAACGTCTGCTGGGTCCAATGTTCGTTCTGCGCTTTCTACCGGGTCCCGGGCTCTACCGAAGGGTATCTCCTGCCCAAGGAGGATATCTTTCATAAGATCCAGGAGCTGATCGAGCTTGGTGGGACGGAGGTCCTGCTGCAAGGGGGGCTTAACCCCGGCCTGAAGATCGACTATTATGAGGATCTGCTCACCTCAATCAAGGCTCGCTTTCCGGTCCATCTCCATGCGCTCTCTACTGTAGAAATCAGTTATATATCAGATAGTTCCAGGCTATCCCTCAAGGACACGTTGAAGCGGCTTAAAGCGGCTGGCCTCGATTCGATCCCAGGAGCTGGGGCTGAACTGTTAGTTGATGAGGTGAGAGAGCGGGTCTCGCCACTTAAGGAGAGCGCATCTGACTGGCTGAACCTCATGCAGATCGCCCACGGTCTTGGGATACCCAGCACGGCCACGATGATGTACGGGGTGGGAGAGACGCTGGCCCAGCGCATTGAGCACCTTATCAGGATTCGAGAGCTGCAGGATCGGACCGGCGGTTTCACGGCCTTCATCCCCTGGAGCTATCAACCCAATGGCGACGCGCTCCGAGGGCGCGGTGGTAGTGGCTACGGCTATCTTCGGACTGTGGCTGTGTCCAGAATTATGCTGGACAATGTACAGCATATCCAGGCATCCTGGCTGACGATGGGCCCAAAGATCGGACAGCTCTCGCTACAGTACGGCGTCAATGACTTCGGGAGCACCGTTCTTGAGGAGAATGTTGTGAGGACTGCCGTCACGGCGCAGCTTATGCCTCTCGATGAGATCCGACGAAACATTGCCGACGCAGGTTTTGTCCCAAAACGTCGAAACTCACGATATCAGCTCTTAGAATGAGCAAATCTCCCCTCGCCCCTCTTTTCCAAAGAGGGGTCAATCCTCGCTTCGGGAAAGGGGGTAAGCTATTTTCTGCGCTGAGCACTAATCCACGCCACAGACGCAATCAACGCCACACGCCATGAACGCCATGAACGCAAGAGGTTGGACGTGAGCAAGGGTGTACAACAGCTCGATGACTATCGATGGCTACTCCCGCAAGATTACAAACCTGGGATGCGTGTTCCGGGGATCATCTATGCCGATGACATCCTGATGCAAGCGATCATGAAGGACCTCTCCTTGGAGCAGGTGGCTAATGGAGCCTTCCTGCCGGGGATCGTCAAGGCCTCCTTTGCCATGCCCGACATCCATCAGGGGTACGGTCTTCCGGTCGGTGGGGTGGTTGCCACGGACATCACCGATGGTGTCGTGTCTCCCGGCGCGGTCGGGTACGACATCAACTGTGGGGTTCGATTGCTTCGTACGGAGCTGACAAAAGAGGAGGTGCGGCCAAAGCTCAAGGAGTTGGTCCTCGCCCTGTTCAGCGAAATCCCAACCGGCGTCGGCTCACGGGGCCGGATCCGCTTGAGCAGGCAGGAGATGGAGGCGCCGCTGCTCAAAGGCGCAGCATGGGCTGTTAAACAGGGGTACGGAGAGCCGGCAGACCTTGCCTGCATCGAATCCGGCGGGTGCCTTGCGGACGCTGATCCGGATGCCGTAAGCCATAAAGCCCTTGAGCGGGGGAGTAGCCAGCTCGGAACGTTAGGCTCCGGCAATCACTTCCTGGAGGTCCAAGCCGTCGCCGAGATCTACGATCCCCATGCCGCCGAGGTTCTCGGTCTGTTCGAGGGCCAAGTGACCGTGATGATTCATACCGGTTCTCGAGGCCTGGGGCACCAAGTCTGCACAGATTCTCTCGTCGAAATGGAGCGGGCAGTGAGGAAGTATGGGATAGAGCTCCCAGACAGGCAGCTCGCCTGTACGCCTTGGAAGTCGCCAGAGGCTACGCAGTACCTTGGCGCCATGCGGGCCGCCGCCAACTTTGCCTGGAACAATCGCCAATGTCTGGCCCACTGGGCGAAGGAGGTATTCCTGAAGGTCTTTGGCATCTCCCCCAGGACATTGGGACTCTCCACGGTCTATGATGTAGCCCACAACATCGTCAAGGTAGAGGAGCACGAGGTCGAGGGCAGGCGGCTTAAGCTGGCGGTCCATCGGAAGGGCGCAACGCGAGCCTTCCCGCCTGGGCACCCGGAGCTGCCGGCTCACTACCAGGCCATCGGCCAACCTGTGCTCATCCCTGGTGACATGGGCCGGGCCTCCTTTGTGCTGGTGGGAACGGGCGCCATGGAGCAGACCTTCGGGAGTACCTGCCATGGAGCTGGCAGGGTCATGAGTCGCCATGCCGCCATCAAGGCCGCCAAAGGTCGCGCCATACACAGGGAGCTTGAGGATCAAGGGATCATTGTCAAGGCGTCCGGCCAGGAGTCGTTGGCTGAAGAAATGCCCGAGGCGTATAAGGATGTGACCCAAGTGGTGACGGTTGTTCACCGTGCCGGCCTCTCTAAGATGGTCGCCCGCCTCCGCCCCATGGGCGTCATCAAAGGGTGATGACCGCATGGGCCGGCTTGGGTCTATTTCGTCTATCTGGTCTATTTGGTCTATCTCGTCCATCTCGTCACCGACCAAATCGACAGCGGATCATTTCGTCTACTCCGTCACCGACCAAACAGACCAAATAGACCAAACAGACCAAACAGACCAAATGACCAGATAGACCAGTTAGACATTTTCTAGGGAACTCAATATGACAGAATGGATGATCCTGCTGTTGGGGCTCGTGATCGGCGCCGGGTTTGGATGGGTGATAAGCGCGGCCCGGACCAAGGCAGCAGCGGGCTCCATCTTGCGAGATCAGGAGACGCGAACCGCGGCCGCAGAGGCGCGGGTTGAGGAGATTCGCATCCAGCTCGCCTCGGCCAGGGAGGACTTCGACACCTTGCGCGAGGATTTACGACAGGCTGAGACAGCCAGGACTGCCGCCGAAACTCGAGTCGTCGAGACCGACAAAAACCTTACTGAGCAGAAAGCGCTCCTGGAGGATGCAAAGACCCGGCTCACTGATACATTCAAGTCGCTTGCGGCTGAAGCGCTGGCCGGTAACAACACAGGGTTCCTCATCCTCGCCGAGGAGAAGTTCAAGGCGCTGAAGGATGAAGCTACTGTCGATTTGGACGCTCGTAGAAAAGCGATCGAGACTATTATTAACCCACTCAGCGAAACCCTCTCCATTTATCAGCAAGAGACAAAAGCGCTCGAAGAGAAACGGCTCAGAGAGTACAGCACAGTGGGGGAACAACTGCGTGCAGTCGCCCTGAGTCAGACCACCCTTCAGAGTGAGACCGCCAAGCTGGTCAACGCCCTGAGATCCCCACAGGTTCGCGGCCGGTGGGGGGAGATCGCGCTTCGGAAAACGGCTGAGCTCGCCGGGATGTCGCCCCACTGCGATTTTGTGGAACAGGAGAGCGTGACAACTGAAGAAGGGCGTGTCCGCCCCGATATGGTCGTCAAGCTTCCGGCCGGGCGCGAGGTAGTGGTGGACTCCAAGGTCCCACTCGGAGGATTCCTCGAGGCGCTGGAAGCCAAAACGGATGAGGAACGCGAAGTGGCCCTCCTCAAGCATGCGGCACAGGTGAACCAGCACGTCACGAAGCTGGCCTCGAAAGAGTACTGGGATCAGTTCGCGGCCGCTCCAGAGTTCGTCGTACTCTTCATCCCGAACGACTCCTTTCTCGCCGCAGCCGCCGAGAAGGATCCGGCTCTGGTTGAATCGGCAATCTCGAAGAAGGTCGTCATCGCGACACCCTCGACCTTTATCGCCCTACTCCGGGCCATCGCCTATGGGTGGCGACAGGAACTCGTCGCGGAGAGCGCCCAGCGCATCTGTGCCCTGGGCCAGGAACTCGCCGACCGGATGGGGATACTTGCCGAGCACCTCCTCAAGGTCGGTGGGGCCATTGGCAAGGCCGTGGATTCATATAACGCCGCGGTTGCCTCGTTTGAGAGCCGCGTCTTCCCCACGGCCCGAAAGTTTCAGGCGCTCGGAGCCGGTGGCAAGAAGGAGATCCAGGAACTGCAGCCGATCGATCAAGCGCCTCGACGCCTGACCGCATTCGATATCGACGAGGCAGAGTAAATTGGTCTATTCGGTCTGTTCCGTCTATTTCGTCTATCTCGTCACCGACCAAATGACCAGAAGGACCAGAAAGACCAGATAGACCATCTTCGGTCTATTCCGTCCTTCTGGTCTATTCCGTCTTTCTCGTCCCAGACCAAATAGACCAGACAGACCAGACAGACCAAATAGACCAGATAGACCATCTTTTGGTGGATTCTTGACACCCCTGTTGATTGGGGGTAGATTAGAAAACAATAGGAAGCGGGTACGGGAGTCTGCGGGAGCAGGCTGAGAGGGCGACAGAAACCGTCGTCGACCGTCGGACCTGATCTGGGTCATGCCAGCGTAGGGAGCATCCTGAAAAGGTTGAAGTGTCACGCTGGCAGTGTCTTGCCGGCGTTTTTGTATTTCTGAGAAGGAGCCTCACATGGTTGCACGGACTACTCACCTGAATGGGGACTGCGTGACGCAGTTACACTATGCCCGCAAGGGGATCATCACGCCGGAAATGACCTACGTTGCCGAGCGGGAAGGTCTAGATGCCGAGGTTGTCCGGGCCGAGGTGGCCCGTGGCCGACTCATTATTCCCTGTAATATTTATCACAGAAGCCTCGAGCCGATGGGGATCGGGACGGTGGCCACTGTCAAGATCAACGCCAACATCGGCAACTCTGCCTTGACCTCCGACATCGATGAGGAGCTGTGCAAACTGATGCTGGCTATACGATACGGGGCCGATACGGTCATGGACCTGAGCACAGGCGGCAGCATCGACGAAATCCGCCTCGCGATGATCGCGGCCAGCCCGGTTCCAATCGGCACCGTTCCTCTCTACCAGGCGGTCGCGAGCGTGGAACAGGTGGAAGACCTCACCGCTGACGATATGATCGACATGATTGCGCACCAGGCCAAGCAAGGCGTGGACTACATGACGATTCATGCCGGCGTCTTGCGTGAGCACCTGCCGCTCGTGCAGTCTCGGATCACCGGGATTGTGAGTCGAGGCGGCGCCCTCATGGCGCGATGGATGCTCGCCCACCAGCAGCAGAATCCGCTGTACACGCATTTCGAGACGCTCTGTCAGATCTTCCGAAAATACGACGTCAGCTTTAGCCTGGGCGACGGCCTGAGGCCGGGCTGTACCGCAGATGCCTCCGATGCAGCTCAGTTCGCCGAGCTTCGGACCTTGGGCGAACTGACAAAGGTGGCATGGGCCCACGATGTCCAGGTGATGATCGAAGGACCTGGGCACGTGCCGATGGACCAGATCGAAATGAACGTGCGGATGGAGCAGGAGATTTGCCAGGAGGCGCCGTTTTACACGCTGGGCCCACTAGTGACCGACATCGCGCCTGGATACGATCACATCACGTCGGCGATCGGCGCCGCGATGGCCGGATGGTACGGTGCCTCGTTGCTCTGTTATGTGACACCGAAAGAGCACCTCGGCTTACCCACGTTGGAAGATGTGAAGCAGGGGTGCATCGCGTACAAGATCGCCGCCCATGCGGCCGATATTGCCAGAGGCCGGAAAGGCGCGCGCGATCGCGACGATGCGATCTCTCGTGCCAGGGTTAACTTCGACTGGGAGGGCCAGTTCGCGCTGGCGATCGACCCCGAGACGGCCCGCGCCAGACATGATGAGGCCCTGCCCAACGAGGAGTTCAAGAGCGCCGAGTTCTGCTCGATGTGCGGCCCGAAGTTTTGCTCGATGAAGATCTCGTCGCATCTTGGCGAGGTACAAGGTATCCATAAGCCATAGTTCCCCTCACCCGCACCCTCTCCCCCAGCGGGGGGCGAGGGGTAAAAAAAGACGCGGCTCCGCACCCAGAGGCGAGGGATAATAATAAAATCTCCTCTCCCCCCAGCGGGGAGGGAGAGGATGAAGGTGAGGGGGAACGGGGTGCCGACTTTCATACCTGCGGCGCACCTTCGGCGCATGGGGTATTTGCTCACATGACGGCCGCAAGATCAAAGGGTCCTGCCTTCTGGGGGCATGGGTGATGGAAGAGCTGTCCGGCTGTGATGCGACGGTCATGATCTCAGCCAGCGAGATCGATGCGAACCTGTACTATGCGACCCGGTTCGCGGCGCCGGACCCCTTTATCTTTGTCCAGACTAGCGCAGAGAAGATCGCCGTGATGAGCGACCTGGAGCTGGATCGGGCGAAGAGTCAATCGAGCGTAGATACGGTTCTCTCCTATGGCGCGTATGAGCGCATGGCGAGGCAGAAGGGCGCCGACGCACCGTCCTTGCTGGATGTCCTGGACCTCGTGCTGCAGGAGCGAGGGGCTCGCCACCTGCTGGTCCCTGGCAACTTCGGTGTCGAGTACGCCGATGGCCTGCGGGCAAGGGGCTACACGCTCTCCGTGAAACGTGAGCCGTTCTTCGAGGCGCGGCTGGTGAAGAGCGACGCAGAGGTTGAGGCGATTGCCGCGACTCAGCGCGCCACCGAAGAGGCCATGGGCGCGGCGGTCTCGGCAATTCGGGCAGCCAGGATAGAGAGCGACGGGCTGCTGTACCTCGACGGTGAGCAATTGACCGCCGAGGCGCTCAAGAAGATCATGCACATGAAGTTGATGGAACACGAGTGCGTGGCCCAACATACGATTGTGGCGCCCGGCCTGCAGGGGGTCGATCCGCACCATCATGGAAATGGGCCCATCAGGGCAAACGAGTCGATTGTGATCGACGTCTTTCCGAGGTCGGAACGTAGCCGTTACTATGCCGACATGAGCCGGACCGTCGTGAAGGGGAAGGCATCTCCGAAGCTTCGAGCTATGTACAGAGCGGTGCTCAGCGCCCAGGAGCGCGGGATGGAGTTAATCAGAGACGAAGCCGACGGAAGGGCCATACACGCCGAGGTGAATGGTGTGTTGGAGAAGGATGGATTTACCACCTGTATGCTCGGCGGGCGGATGCAAGGGTTCTTCCACGGCACTGGTCACGGGGTTGGTCTCGATATCCATGAACCCCCGCGTATCGGTAAGACAGGTGGGGTTCTGAGAAGTGGCTACGTGGTGACAGTTGAGCCTGGGCTCTACTATCTGGATGCAGGGGCCATTCGGATTGAGGACCTAGTGGTCGTCACTGCGGCAGGGTGCCGAAATCTGACCAACTTCCCAAAAGAGATCAGCGAGTTTGAGATCGAATGATGACGCGTGTCGCTCCCCTAAATCCCCCCAATTCCCCCTTTGATAAAGGTGGGCGAATGGGGTATTGGGTTCCTACGCTTACAATGACACCTTTCAATCTACGCGCAAGAAGATCCCTTCGGCGTACGGCACGAGTTTCTTCAACTGGATTTTCTCATCACGAGTTCACCGCATGTGTCGATATACTGGTTAAGGGCCAAGAGAATTTCTTGAACGGCGGGAAGGCTTCCCGTGAGCCGTAGAGGCGATACGATTCTTTCTTGTGGCGCCAGTGAGATTTTTCGCTTGTGGATTGGATGAAGAGGTAGTACGCTCAGTCAATAACACAGCATAAGGGTGATGCAATGCGCATGTCATTGGCTCAGGAAATCTTAGATATCTTGTATCGTGATCCGGGCACCCACCGGGCGTCTAAGGATGCCCTCAGCGACTGGATCCTCGATAGTCAACCCCACGGGTCTCCGCTCGATGGAACCGCCGTCATTCAATACCTCGCTGAACACCAACCGGATATTCTCGCACGGCTCAAGATCAACACCCATGTCAAGGAAGAGATCGCGCGCGTTCTGGACGCCATCGGCCATAAATAGGACACACGGCCGTCAGCGGTTAGCGATCAGCCTTCAGTCTATCTACAGCTACACATGATCTACGTGATTGGCGATATACACGGCTGTTTGGAGCCGCTACGCCGGCTCATGGCGCAACTTCGTCTGTCCGAGGCTGACGAGGTGGTCTTCCTGGGAGATTACATTGATCGGGGACCGGATTCAAAGGGGGTCATTGATTACCTGCTGACCCTGCAGGGTCGGTACACATTCCTCATGGGTAATCATGAGCGCATGTTTCTTGATTTTCTTCAGGGACAACAGCGGCCCCTATTTCTGTATAACGGCGGTACCGCGACGTTGGAAAGCTACGGTGGGCTCCGCGGGATCCCCGCGACACATCTAACTTTTCTAGACCGCCAAAGGCCGTACTATGAGACGCAGGACTATCTCTTCGTCCACGCCGGGATCAGGCCCGCGATGCCGCTGCAGGAGCAAGGCGAGAGCGACCTCCTGTGGATTCGCGAAGAGTTCTACGCGTATCCAGGTCGGTTCCCCAAGACGGTTGTGTTCGGCCATACACCGATGCGAGAAGTCCTGATGGAGGACGACCGGATCGGCATCGATACGGCCTGTGTCTATGGCAACAAGCTGACCTGCCTGATCCTCCCATCACGTGAAGTGATCCAGGTTTCGAATCCCCTCGATATGCACTCCCGCACCACCCCCATCACATACGGCGTCTGAAGCATATCTTACCAAATCTCCCCTCATCATCCTGTGATAATAGGGTAGGGGGGATTGATGGATTGCGCTGTCAATCTCTGGTATTGACTCTCCACATTATATTTGACGCTAGATAGTAACCTATTATAATATATAGCCAATATAATGGATCAGCCTGATAGATTTCAGTAACGTTGAAGCCATTTAGCATTTTTTGACTAGCCCAACGATCGTGCCCTGCAAATAAGATGGCGAAGCGGTGGCTGGAGGTATGATGGTGACGGTTCCGCAGTGGTACGCGCTCCGTACCCGCTCCCGGCATGAGAAACGAGTGTGGGCTCAGGTCGATCGCCAAGGCATCGAAGCGTTTCTTCCGCTCATCGATCGGCGGAGTCGATGGAAAGACCGTACGGTGAAGGTCCAATTCCCATTGTTCCCCGGTTATTGCTTCGTACGCTTCGCCTGGCAGGATCGGGTACGAGTAGTGAGTGCCCCTGGTGTCGTAGAGGTGCTGGCAGTGGGCGGCCACGACGTGCCTATCGCCGAGGCCGAGATCGAGGGAGTGCGACGCCTGGTCACCAGCACCCTCCCCGTTGATCCATACCCTTTCCTTGAGCCTGGGATGCCGGTCGAGGTACGACGCGGCCCCCTCCATGGCCTCCGTGGGTTCCTGGTTAGGAAGGCCACCAGAGCGCGTCTCGTCATCGCTATCAGCCTCATTTGCCAAGGCGCATCGGTTGAGATCGATGCCGATGACGTGGTCGCGGTGTGACGTGTGCCCATGGACATGAAAGCCCGGACATTGCACCCCCTCCCCACCCCTCCCCCCTCGATCGATAGCCCTGCCCTTTCACCATGGAAGCTTATCAAGCTCCGATATGCTCTCATGGCCGACCGCTTCGTCGAGGTCGGATTGTATGGTCTGATCGTCCTCACGCCACTGGCCTTCGGGACCGTCGAGCTCTGGTCGATTGCCATTGCAGAGGTGATGATCTTCACGATCGCGCTCGTGTGGGGACTCGCCATGCTGAGCGATGGCGGAATCCGAATCGAGCGAACGGCCATGAACCTCTGTTGGCTCTTGGTCCTGATCTTTGGGCTGCTTCAGGTGATCCCGCTTCCGCTTCAGGTGATCCGCCTCATCTCGCCAAAGGCCGCTGCCATCTATCAGCAAATGGAGTTTGACAGCCATCTCGCAGCCTCATGGCACACGCTCTCGCTTGTGCCGTACGCAACCCGACAGGCGCTTGTGCGAATGCTGGCCTTAGCGCTCGTCTTCTGGGTTGCCGTGAGCCACCTGCAGACCCGTGACCAGGTCGATCGAATTGTTCGCGTCGTGATGACTACAGGGTTCGGGTTGGCCCTCTTCGGAATAATTCAGCATTTCGCCGGGAACGGGAAGCTGTACTGGGTTCGGGAGCTCACCCAGGGAGGCAGCCTCTTTGGCCCATACGTCAATCGCAATCACTTTGCCGGCTACATGGAGATGGTGATCCCTCTGACTATCGGCTATATCGTGGCGAACAGACGGCCGATATCCGATGGTACATGGGACTGGCGGAGCCGGTTACTTCATTGGGGCACCCCCCAGGCGAGCCGATCACTGCTCGCCTTTTTTGGGGGGCTCATCATGTCTGTGGCCCTGCTGCTGACCGGATCACGGGCAGGACTGTTCAGCTTCTTCTGTTCCATCCTCTTCATGGCCGTCCTGTTCTCGTCCCGGCGGTTACGCAGCAAGCAGCTATTGGGAATGCTGGTCTCGTTTGTGGCGTTGGGACTGACGTATGCCTTCTGGCTGAACCCGGATAGGGTCCTGCAGACTTTCGCGATTATCCAGCTCGGGACCGACGATCCCTCCTTCCACGGTCGCGTTCTCATCTGGCAGGATACGTTGCGTCTGGGCCATGACTTTCGCTGGAGCGGCACCGGTCTTGATACCTACATCTGGGCCTTTCCGCTCTACAAGGGGCCTCTCGTCGATCAGGACGAGTACGACTTCGCCCATAACGACTACCTGCAGGCGTTCGCCGAAGGGGGGGTGCCCTTGATGGCTATCCTTGCGCTGGCATTGCTGTGGGGCGGGATACAGTTGCTGAACGGGTGGTCCCGGCATGAGGGAACGCACACACGGGGAATCGGACTTGGTCTGCTGGCCGGGCTTGTGGCCATGCTGGTCCATAGCGCCTTCGACTTTAACCTCCACCTCCTCGCGAACGCGATCCTCTTCGTCCTCCTGTTGGCGCTGGCGTCAAGGCTCCTTCTCCTCAGACGTCCGCAGGCTAGCGCCTCGACGCGCTCGGATTTCCCATGAGCGCTACTCTCTGGTCTATCTGGTCATTTCGTCTATTCCGTCTATCTCGTCACCGACCAAACAGACCAAATGAGCCATGAAACTCACCCGCTTCGAAGACCTGGAGTGTTGGCAGGAGGCAAGAAGCCTGGTCCGGACGGTCTACGCGGCCACCCGGGATGGGGCCTTTAAGAAAGACCTCCGGCTGTCAGGACAGATTCAGGCAGCAGCGGCGTCAGTGATGGCCAATATTGCAGAAGGGTTCATCCGCCGTTCAGATAAAGAATTCATCCAGTTCTTATTCATCGCCATGTCCTCCGCCGCCGAAGTGCAGAGTCACCTCTACATCGCCGTCGATCAAGGGTACGTCGATCAGAAGCAATTTGATGACATGTACACCCAGGCCAACAAAACGGCCATGATCATCTCAGGCCTACTCAAGTACCTCCGCACCAAATAGACCAAACAGACCAGATAGACCAAACAGACCAGATAGACCAAACAGACCAGATAGACCAAACAGACCAGATAGACCAGATAGAAAAGGAGATGCAAAGCATGAAGCGAGCCTTAGTTTGCGGTGCCGGTGGGTTCATCGGTGGGCACTTGGTGAAGAAGCTTAAGCGCGAGGGCTATTGGGTGCGCGGCGTGGACAGCAAGCCCCACGAGTTTGCGCCCACCCAGGCCGATGCGTTCCGGCTGCTGGACTTGCGCGACCCCCAGAACTGCCGGACGGCCCTGACTCTGTCAGACGGCGGGAGCTTCGATGAGGTCTACCAACTCGCTGCCGACATGGGTGGCATGGGCTTCATCTCCGTCTCGGAGTGCGAGGTGCTGCACAACAACGCCCTGATCAACATCCACATGACTCACGCCGCTGCCGAGGCGGGGGTGGCCCGCTACTTCTTCTCTTCCTCAGTATGCATCTACCGGGACATGCAGCCCGATGAGCCGCCCGTGACCGAGGACGACGCCATCCCGGCCAACCCGGATAACGAATACGGCTGGGAGAAGCTCTACGCCGAGCGGGTGGCAATGGCCTACGGGCGCCGGCACCCCATGCACGTGCGCATCGCTCGCTTCGAGAACTGCTACGGCCCGGAGGGGACCTGGACCGGCGGCCGCGAAAAAGCGCCGGCAGCCCTCTGTCGCAAGGTCGCCGAGGCGGAGGACCATGGGACCATCGAGGTCTGGGGCGAAGGGACGGCCATCCGGGTATTCACCTATGTCGACGATCTGGTGGACGGGATCTTCGCGCTGATGCACTCGGATCTGGGCGACCCCGTAAACCTGGGAAGAGAGGATCGGGCGACGGTGGCCGATCTTGTGCGGACGGTGATCGAGGCATCCGGCAAGCGCATGACCATCAAGTACGTACCAGGCCCTGTGGGAGTGCAGGCCCGTAATTTCAGCAAGGCGCGTATCGCGTCGCTCGGATGGAAGCCCAAGGTGTCGCTTGAGGAAGGGATCGCTCGTACCTATTCGTGGATCCAGGCGCAGGTAAAGGTAGCGCAAGACTCAGCCAGTCGCACGTGAGCCGAAGGTAACCCCCCCCGAATGATGGTGATCGATGGTTTATCCCCTAAAGACGAACGATGAATGACCGCGAATAGCGATTAACAGGTGGAAGGGGAGTAAAAGATGATGCAGCCTACTCCACGCGCAGCCGATACGTATATTCAACCGAAGGAGTCGTCGATGAGCGAGAAATCTGCATTCCTCAAAGCCCTTACACCGGAGGCAAAGGCCTGCCTCGGAAAACAGATGTTCCAGATTCCCCGCTACCCATTCCGTGTCGGCGGCGAAAGCCGTCGGGGCATACCGACGCAATTTGCCGATAGCAGGCGCGCTGCCCACTCAGAACCAAATAACGACGTGTATCTGCGAGATCCGGGTCCGCTCCTTAACGTATCGCGGGAACACTTCCAGATAGAATTGCGTGGAGAGGATCATTTTCTGGTTGACCGTGGAAGCGCCTGTGGCACCCTTCTCGAAGGCGCGATCATCGGTAAGAATAGAACCGGAGGTGAAAAACGCCTGGACGACGGCGACGTTATCATCGTCGGGACTTCCGCCTCGCTGTATGTGTTCAAATTCCTCAATGCTGCTTAGCGAATACAATCGAACAACGAATTCCAATTCCGAATCGGCGATGATCGTATCGTGGTCGGTATCGGCTGAAGGCTGAAGGCTTTTAGGGATAATCAGAGCTAACTGCGCTATCAACTAAAATTGTCAAAGCATTTGGGCTTCTTGCCCAACGAGGATTAAGCTCTACTTGAACCAAAGGTCTTAGCAACCGGGAAGGTCTTGGATAGCTTGATTCGTGCCTTGCGAGATAATAATTTATAGCCTTCAGCCTAAACATCCGAGTAGTTACAGATAGTGTTTTAGAACAAGGGCGTGATTCTAATGGAGGAGCGATGAAAATCAAGCTGCTGGGAATGGCGGTCTTGGGACTAGTGGTGGGGAGCGGACCATTCACGGATGTCTTCGCGGATGAGTCAGGTGCGCCACGATTTGCTCAGAAGGCGGTCCGCGGGCTGACAAATGCTGGGCTTGGCGTCGTAGTTGAGGTACCGAAGACGATCTACTACGATACCCTTGAGGATGGACCACTGTACGGCCTGACGGTTGGGGTCTTGGAGGGGTTGAGCTGGGGGATTGCGCGAACTCTGGCCGGGGTCTACGAGGTGGTAACCTTCACGTTCCCGGTTCCGGAAGGTTATCGCCCGATCTACCAGCCCCATTTTCCTTTCGAAGCCGGGAAGACGGATCTCGCCGAGTAGCTGGTGAATCATCCGAAAAGCTCCCGATACTCCTAATCGAGGGCTGGGATACTTCCCGAGGAGATTAGTCATTCATTGAAGACGGTGGTTGCTACGGAGGCATTGGGGTTACCTGCCTTCTGCTGGACTGAATAATATCTGCTTGAAGTCCTCTTCGGAAAGCTGAAGGCGAAAGCTTCTATCCCTTGGGTCGATCTGGATCCGCCGCTCGTAGCGCCCGACGGGCGCCGCCCCTGCAGCGGTCTCCGCGATCGTCCTGGCCACGATTTGGTGTGGCCCGGCAATTAGCGCGAGTTGACGTGATTCGCCTGGTCGAATAGTCAGAAGAGGTGGAATCCCGGCGATGTCCGGGTCAACGTCCAGATATACGTTGATGGTCCATTTGGTGGCGTTGACCAGCATCCCAGACGTTCTGGGCGTACCCATGGCCGGTGGCGGGCCCTGCCAGGCAACCGGCGGTGGGCAGAAGCGCCATCCCTCACTGGCTTCGAGAAGCTGCTCATGCTGAATGCCGGACTCAGAAATGCCGAGGGTAATGATGCCAAGAAAGAACCGCGCGGCATACTTGGAGTCACGAGTTCCAACCGAATCGCAGGGACGAATCGCAAGGCTGGCGCATCCCGAAAGGGCAACCGCCAATGCGACAAAAGCAATAGCGCGTTTCACAGTAACCTCCCGTGACGACGTTACGGTTTGGCTGTCGAGTGACACCTTGAGTATGGCCGGCGCAGTCTACTCGCCCTAATAGCCGTAGTATCCACAATCGTACCGATAGTACCCAAAGACCCAGTTGCCATAGCCATCATAGTACCCTGGGATAAAGATCCGCGCGCAAGGGGGATAGGCTGGGTAGTGCGGGACCGGCGGATAATAAGCGTTGGGTGGCGGATAGGGGTACGCATAGCCGGGGTAGGGTGCCATGGGGATCCCCATGTTCAGCCCGAAGTGGAAATTTGTCCTCGCCGATGCAGGGTCCGGTGCAAGGCCAAGAAGACCGGTCAGGAGCAGGGCTCCGATCACCAAGGCAGCTAGGCTCCTCTTTGTAATTTTCATCTCATCCACCTCCTCTCACATGTTAAACTACGTATAAGCACTTTTATGGTAACATACGCTAAACAAGAATTCGCAGTATCGCAGGCTCGCTGCGCTGCTACTCGAGCCGCCGTTGCGCCACGCGATCAATGCCCGGAGAAGCCGCGTCATTCAAGCGATACCCACACTATACGTGACGTGGCAATCTCCGCCTACTCTTTCTGGTCTATTTGACGCTTCCGCGAGGCTTCGCGTTTACTGGTAATCATTAATAGTCGTGCTTGCTGCAACAGCCTTCCGCTGAAAGGGGGCCCAGCTCGTCGAAGAGGTGTAGGACTGTAGGAGTTCCGGGCAACCATCTAGCACCCTTTAGTATCGTGATTCAGGCTGGTTAACCCGAGAACATGTTGAACTATTCATTGGCTGCTGATGTGATTGAGTAGAGGCTCGCTATTCCAGGAGAGGGAGCTAGCGGTAAGGGCATGCCTGACGGGAGGGTAGTCGATGGTTCACGCCTATGTCTTCATCACAACTAGCAAGGCCAGGGAACAAGAGGTGGCAGATGCGATCGGGGAACTACAAATGGTAAAGCTTGCACACATCGTTACCGGCAACATCGATGTTGTGGCCTTTATCGAGGCCCCGGATCTCAGCGTCCTGTGGGATACGGTGAATCATATTCAGGCGCTGCCGGCGGTGACCCGGACAACCACCAGCTTGGTTGTCGAACCTGTGTAGTGGTTCTGGTCTTAAGCGAGGCCGGCCAACAAAGCAGCCGACGCTGCAGTTGCGGCAGCCACCTGTTGGAGGAAGGAAAGATCAAGGGTGTCGAGGGTGTCGGTAGGCATGTGGTAATGTGGGTTGCGCAGGAAGGCGGTATCGGTGATCATCACAGCCGGGTAACCGGCGTCCCAGAATGGCGCATGATCGCTCTGGCGTACTAGCGGGAGGTTTTCGCCGTTTCCCTCCACTACTAAAGCCTGTACAGGCAGCGATGGAACAATAAGGGCCGCCGTCTCCTTAAAGAGAGAAACTAGCGCCTCCGATCGTCGATTTCCCACCACGCCGATGAAATCCCCCGCCGCAGGCGTTTGAACGCCTGGGGGCGCAGTTTGAGCCGGGCCGGTGTAGCCGATCATCTCCAGGTCGAAGACGCCGGCAATCGCGACGCCACAGGCCTTGGCCTGCTCTACGTAGCGGAGGCTACCCGGGTTTCCATACTCTTCGAGGGCGAAAGCGACAAAGATCAGGTCGTGCTTGAACCGATGGCGGGCCAGGGCTCCAGCTACCTCGATCAGTCCGGCCACGCCACTTGCATTGTCGTCGGCGCCAGGGCTATTCCGAACGGTGTCGTAGTGGGCGACCACCAGCACCTGCCCATCGCGAAACGATCCCGGATGCGAAGCGATCAGATTCCGATACCAGCGGCCGTCGCACCTGAATCGCTCTTCTACGAGATGGAGACCGAATCCCCTGAGGGTCTCCGCGATAAAGTCGGCAGCGGCTTCCATGCTGGCATGCCCGTCAAACGGATCCCTCGGCCCAATAATACGCTCGAGGTGTGCCCGCGCCCCGTCTTCGGAGACCGCTTCGACGATCTGACGGAGTATGGGATCGATGCGTTTCACCGCGCCGAAAGGATCACCGGGGCAATTGATTGGAGTTCGCGCCATTAAGCGCCTTGTTGTTGGCGTAGATCGGGACACCGGCTCGCAGCGCTAGGGCAATAGCGTCACTGGGTCGGCTATCGACCGTAATCTCTTTGCCATCGGCCTCGATGTAGAGGGTGGCATAGTAGGTATTTTCCTTGACGTCGCTAATAATGATCCTCCGCAGGTGAGAGCGAAGGGACGTCAGGAGGGAAAGGATCAGGTCGTGGGTCAAAGGGCGTGGAGGTGTGATCTGCTGTAAAGGAACAGCGATGCTTTGGGCCTCAAAAGGTCCGACGAAGAGTGTGAGCTCGCGCCTCAGCACCTTGCTACGAAGGAGTACGGCGATCTGATCGCCTCCTTGAGCGGCGGTCACGCCCAGTACTTCCATTTCGTATAAGTCCTTGGGCTCTTCGGCTCGTGCGGCGGTCCAGGGGGCGAAAAGCAAAGCACTCAGAAGGGAGGCGAGCGCAATCGCCAGACGTAGTGCGGAATAACGTGGCTGATCATTCATTAAGACAGCGAACGAGACTCCATCCATTCAGGAGGTTGACGCGGTGCAACTGCTCAGGGTGAAGTTGCGCTTCCTTCAGAACGGGCATGAGCTTCAGGTCGGTCTTGAACCCGAGCCGGGCGCACAAGGGGGCTACGAACTCCTCCAAGGTGCCGACAACCGGGTGCTCACTTTTGAAGTGGTTCAAGATCACGATGTGCCCGTTCTTCTTACACACTCGCTTGATCTCCCGGAGGACCTGAACCGGTTCCGGGACCGCGCTGATAACGTACGTGGCGACCACATGGTCGAAGTGTGCGTCCGGGAACTCCAGCTTCGACGCGTCCATCTCCTTAATGGTCACGTTCTCCATGCCATATTCCTTCACCTTCTCCCTGGCCTTGCTCAACATCTGCCTGGAGAAGTCGATCCCGACGAGGTGACAGTCTGGTGGATAGAGCGGGAGGTTCAATCCAGTGCCGATCCCCACTTCGAGCACCAGATCGTTCGGCTTGATCCCAAGAAGCTGTACCGCCGCGACCCGTCCCGGGTGAAAGATCCTTTGGAACAGAAGGTCGTACATGGGAGACAAGATGGCGTAGGCTCGCGTGATCTGCTTGTAGTCTAAGACGACCATTCAACCCTCCAGTGATCTCGTTTTGCGAGTCACGACCCCTCCCGGCAATACAGCACGCATCACAAAGGTAACTTATTATACTCTAGCTGGGCTGTCGTGCATATAAGTTTTCATCAAAGTTCACCGGCAGCCGGACTGCCCGCCCTTGGATGTCCCGGTACAGCAGGTACCCGTGCTGCCGCCCAAAGTCGTAGAGCCGTTTTGTCAGGAGGACGTCCTGTTTGCAGTATTCGATGACTCGATCGATGTCTCCCGCCTTAAACCATGCCAGGCTCTGCAGGCCATCCGCCGACTTTCCCTCTCCAAGGGTTTCTTGGGCCAGATGGTCCAGCTTCAGCCGAAACCCTAGCCTCCGGTGGATGCACTCGAGGATGTCCAGCGTGGGTAGAGCGTTCCAGTCGACATCGGCATAGTGCCGCAGCACATCGTAGTCGAACCGCAGGAGATTGAACCCGATGATCAGGCGCGCGTGGACCAACTCGCTGATGAGGGCATCAACCTGCCGCTCGGTATACACGCGAAACTCGGCGCAATCGAGATCGTAGACGACGCCAACGGCGAGGCCCATCCGATGCCGGTGTTCCCACCCGCCAACATCCTCGGCGCTCCGCTGCGTCTCAAGATCAAAGACGAGAGCATGAGACACCCCGGCAGCGGTCTCCGATCTCTCCTTCACCTGCGGGTATGATGAGGTTGAAGACGGGTGAGATGGCGAGTGTGTGGCATCGGCCGGCGCTTCCCCGAGCAGGCTCTGAAGGGTCAGTTGCGCGCCCCGCTTATCGAGCGGCTTATTGCCAGAACCGCACTTCGGTGGGATATGCCTGAGATGGACGGCCTGCCCGTGAGACGAGTACCCATGGCAAAGCTCTCCCACGAACGGATCAACCTCATGGATGGGTGGAGGCGATGTCCATCGCCCAGCCGGACGTGCCTTCGCATGTCGCATTATCCTCAGGCGCCCCGGATTGAAGCTCTGGCGCCATCTGCTATTTTTCTTGTCCACATATACGCCAATCCTCTATCATGGCATGGGAAAGCGTGTCAACACTAAAACCCCTTTGGGCTTGACAAGGATGTTGATACTATGTGATACGAGTTCGTTCTTTACAAGGGCAATCTGCTCGCTCCTTTGCATTAAGGTAAGCTATGAAGATCCATGAGTTTCAAGCGAAAGCAATCCTTGCAGCCTACGGAGTGCCTGTCCCCCGGGGGGAGGTGGTCACGACGTCCGTCGAGGCAGGGCGTGCTGCCGAGCGGCTTGGCGGCGCCGTAGTGCTGAAGGCCCAGATTCACGCAGGCGGACGTGGCAAGGCTGGTGGGGTCGTGCTGGTATCCTCACCACATGAGGCAGAGGCCGCGACGCAGCGGCTCATTGGCTCCCGCCTGATAACCCATCAAACTGGTCCTGAAGGGAGAGTGGTCAAAAGGATCCTGGTAGAGGAACAGGTGACCATCAGTCGCGAGCTCTACGCCGGGATTGCCTTGGATCGCAGGGCGGCACAGCCCATGATCATGGCCAGCGGAACCGGCGGAGTGGAGATTGAAGAGCTGGCGGCGAATTATCCGGAGAGGATCATCAGGGTTGTCGTGGATCCAGCCACCCAGCTTCAGCCCTTCCACATCCGCCGGCTTGTCTTGGGATTCGCGCTGCCGCAGCCGGTCCAGAGTATAGCTGCTCGGCTATTTCCGGCCTTGTACCGACTCTATCAGGAGAAAGATTGTTCGTTGGTTGAGATCAATCCCCTGGTGGTCACTGCTGAGGGTCGCCTCTTGGCCTTGGATGCCAAGCTAACTATCGATGACAATGCCCTTTTTCGCCACCCTGATCTGAAGGCGCTCCGCGATCTGGACGAGGAGTTACCTCTCGAGGTTGAGGCCTCGAGGTTCGGACTAAACTACATCAAGCTGGACGGCACCGTGGGATGCATGGTCAACGGGGCCGGATTGGCCATGGCGACCATGGATCTTGTGAAGCTTATCGGCGGTGAGCCGGCCAACTTTCTGGACGTCGGCGGGGGCGCCAGCGCCGAACAGATCGAACACGCCTTTCGCATCCTGATCTCAGATCGGTCGGTGAACGTGGTGCTTATCAATATTTTCGGGGGGATCCTCCGGTGTGACCGGTTGGCGGAGGGAGTGATTCAGGCGGTTCGTTCCCTCCATGTAACATTGCCGATCGTCGTTCGGATGGAAGGAACTAATGTGGACCAAGGCAAGCGCATGCTTGCCGAGTCCGGCCTGAATTTCATCACCGCGCCCGGCATGCAGGAGGCTGCTGATAGGGCTGTTCAATGTTCAAGGTTTAACGTGCGAGGTTCAATGTTCAAGGTTCAACGTTCAACGTCCCTGATCGAGGAGTAAGAATCGAAATTGCGCGCCTTGTCTCTAACCCTGGACCTTGAACATTCCTAACAACCAATGAGCATTCTAGTAGACAGTAACACGCGCCTGGTGGTGCAGGGTATTACCGGGAGGGAGGGTAGCTTCCACGCCTTGGCGTGCCGTGACTACGGGACCAGCGTGGTCGCAGGCGTCACCCCAGGTAGGGGAGGGGTGCGCCACGAGGGGATTGCTGTCTTTGACTCCGTGCGGGAGGCCGTGGATAAGGAGGGCGCCAACGCTGCCATGATCTTTGTCCCGGCCGCCTTTGCCGCCGATGCCATGTTAGAGGCGATCGATGCGGCGGTCCCGCTGGTGGTGTGCATTACAGAGGGGATCCCGATCCTGGATATGGTGCGGGTGGCCCGTGTCCTTCGTGGGTCTGGTACCCGCTTGATTGGCCCGAACTGCCCTGGGATTATCTCTCCGGGTAAAGCCAAAGTTGGAATTATGCCCGGACACATCCACATGCGTGGTACGATCGGCGTGATTTCAAGGAGCGGTACGCTGACCTATGAGGCGGTCAATCAGCTTACTCATCTGGGCCTTGGTCAGTCTACCTGTATTGGGATCGGTGGGGATCCGATTATCGGCACCACCTTCGTCGATTGCCTGGCGCTGTTTGAAAATGATGCGGCGACTGAGGCAATTCTCATGATCGGCGAGATCGGGGGTACCGCTGAAGAGGAGGCGGCAGTATTCGTTGAGCGTCATATGTCCAAGCCAGTCATCGGGTACATCGCTGGACTTGCAGCCCCTGCCGAGCGACGCATGGGCCATGCGGGCGCGATCATCTCCGGCGGGAGAGGAACGGCAACAGAGAAAATCTCTGCCCTGCGGCGCGCCGGCATCGCCGTGGTACAAAGCCCGGCGGAGATCGGAGCCGCTGTAAAAGAAGCCCTTGGTTCACATCTAGCGTAGCGTCCCAGTGAAGTCGTTACAGTCCGTTCGTGGTGAGCTTGTCGAACCACAGGCTGAACGCATTGAAAACGTTGACCCTTCGACAAGCTCAGGGCGAACGGCATGTGTAAAGCTATTTATGGGGCACTCCACTAACAGCCCTTACTCAAGGAGTGAAAGCATGGAGCAAACCTTAGTAATTGTAAAACCGGATGCTGTGGCCAGGGGGCTTATCGGTGAGGTAATCCGGCGGTTTGAGGCGGAGGGGCTTGTGGTCTGTGGGCTGAGGATGGTGGGGCTGGCGCAGAAAGAGGCTGAGGGATTTTATCAGGTGCATCGGCACCAACCGTTCTTCGATAGCCTCACGCATTTCATGACCTCCGGCCCTTGTGTAGCGATGGTCCTCGAGGGGGAAGGGGCAATACGCCGCGTTCGAACGCTCATGGGCGCCACTGATCCGCTCAAAGCCGACGAGGGGACGTTACGGCGAAGCTTTGCCGCCAGCATTGAGAAGAACGTTGTGCATGGCTCCGACTCGGTCGAATCAGCGGCCCTTGAAATCCCGTACTTTTTCTGTCGATTGGGGATCTTTCCCGTAGTCGGGCGGGGCGAAATATCTTAAGCGTAAACTGGAATAGACGGCCGTTCTTTGTAACCATTCAGTGAGAGTGGGGAAATCATTAAATAAAATGTGATATGTTTTTATAAAATCCCCCTTAATCCCCCTTTTTCAAAGGGGGAAACGGGTAGTCCCCCTCTTTGGAAAAGAGGGGCTAGGGGAGATTTTCCACCCGTAACTGAATGGTTGCCGTTCTTTCAGGAAATTCCTTGACTTGGAAGTGCCCAGTTTGTAAAATGCGATTGGGTTTGACGGAGTGTTTGCAATGCTGGTAGAGCGGTCACAGATCCCTCCAGAAGGGTTAGATCTTGAAGTTCGTGAAGAACCCTGCTGGGGGGAGGATCAAGGATTGTGGCTTTCGCTCGCTCCGATCGAGGCAACACTTCATCTGGAGCGAAAGGTCAACGGCATCCTTGCGAGCGGAGCATTCACAACAACGGCAGTAGTGCTGTGTAGCCGATGCTCTGAGCCGGTCTCTGTTCCTGTTTCTGATCAGTTCGCGATTCTGTTTACGGGAGCCAGTGAAGCCTCTCGCGCAGAGGAGAGCGAACTCAGCGCTGCCGAGATGGATGTTGATGTGATGCAAGAGGATCGCCTTGATGTGTCCAGATTTTTACGCGAGAATGTGTTGCTGAGCTTGCCGCTTCAGCCCCTTTGCCGGGCTGAATGTCGTGGTCTTTGTCCCCATTGTGGGATCGACCTGAACGAGACCTCGTGCCAGTGCCAGGTTCAGGAAGGCGATCCAAGGCTTCTTCCCCTTCAACACTTACTCTAGCCGACAGAAGTCCAGGAGGATTAACGATGCCCCTTCCGAAACGTCGTCACAGCAATGCCCGGACACGAAAACGGCGCTCCCATCACGCCCTCACCATTCCTGGTCTCGCTGAGTGCTCTAACTGCCATGAGCAGAAGCTTCCTCACCGCGTATGTTCCTCCTGCGGCTATTATGGAGGCCGGGAGATTGTGAAGCGGGAGGAGGTCTAGTCCTCCCCGCTTCGGATTGACACACAGGCATGGGAACCCGTATAGCGCTTGACGCAATGGGCGCCGATCAAGGGCTCGGCGTCACCGTTGAGGGCGCAGTAGTGGCCGCTCGCGATCGCAACCTGACCGTTGTACTGGTCGGGAACGAAGATGAAATTAGCCAGAGACTGAAGCAGTACCGCACGAATGGCCTTAGCATTGTGATTCGGCACGCCCCAGAGACGGTCGGGATGCAAGAGTCCCCTTCTGCTGCCTTACGAAAGAAGAAGCAGTCGTCTATTCGGGTCGGCCTGGAACTGGTCAAGAATGGCGAGGCCGATGGCTTTATCAGCGCCGGGAATACGGGCGCAGTGATGGCCACCGCGCTTGTCACCCTGGGTCCGCTTCCTGGTGTTGAGCGTCCTGCCATCGCCATCATCGTTCCAACGTTAAAAGGTCGCTCGCTCGTGCTGGATGCCGGCGCCAATGCCGATTGTAAAGCGCGGCATCTCCTGCAGTTTGCTATTATGGGTGATGTCTATGCGCGTCAGATCATGGGGAAGCCGTCGCCTACCGTCGGCCTCCTGAGCATCGGGGAGGAGGAGAGCAAGGGGAACGAGCTGACTCGAGAGGCCTTCAGGGGGCTCGAAGAGGAGCCGTCTCTTAATTTCATCGGGAACGTCGAGGGCCGCGAGGTCCTCATGGGGACAGCCGATGTCATCGTCTGCGATGGCTTCACCGGCAATATCGCTTTGAAGATCATTGAAGGGGCTGCGGAGTTTTTTACGCTTTCGCTCAAGGAGGAACTGGGAAAGGGGTTGGCGGGGATGGCCGGCGCCTTATTGGCTCGAGGCGCATTTAAGCGCTTCAAGAAGCTGGTTGACTACTCGGAGTACGGCGGCGCGCCACTACTGGGGGTCAGAGGGGTCATTATCATCTGCCACGGCCGCTCGACCGCCAAGGCCATCGCGAATGCAATTCGGGCGGCCGCCGAATGCGTCGAGAACAGGGTGATCGAACATATCATAGAAGGGATCGCCGTCAGTTAGCGAGAGGGCGCATGTAATGTACGGCAGCAGGATCGCTGGCATAGGGGCCTTCGTTCCGGATCGGGTTCTGACCAATGCTGATTTGGAGCAGATGGTCAGCACCAGCGATGAGTGGATTGTCACCCGAACGGGGATATCGGAGCGGCGAATCGCCTCCGACGATCAGGCAACCTCGGATCTGGCTGAGGTGGCGGCCCGACGCGCCCTGGAGTCCGCTTCCGTTGATCCTAATGACCTGGACCTGATCCTCGTGAATACGGTGACCCCCGACATGTTTTTCCCTTCTACCGCGTGCGTACTGCAGGAACGACTGGGCGCGTCGCGAGCAGCAGCTTTCGATTTAATGGCTGCGTGCTCCGGCTTTATTTACGGCCTTTCTGTCGCCGATGCCTATCTGCGGGCCGGCCTCATGCGAAATATCCTGGTGATAGGGGCGGACACCCTCTCCAAGGTGGTTGACTGGAGTGATCGAGGCACCTGTATTCTCTTTGGTGATGGGGCGGGAGCGGCGCTTGTCCAGCGCACAACTGCTGATTCCAGCATCCTCTCCACACATCTGTATTCCGACGGATCAAAGGGGAAGCAATTGTTTATTCCAGGGGGTGGCTCTCGCCAGCCTGCCTCGCAAAAGGTCATTGACGAGAAGCTGGTCACGATCCGGATGCCCAATGGAAACGAGGTGTTCAAGACGGCCGTCCGGTCAATGGAGGATGCCGCCATGGCCGCGCTGAAGGCTAATGGGGTAGAGGTCTCTGACATTGATCTCTTTATTTCTCACCAGGCCAACGCCCGAATCATCTATGCAGTGGCCGAGCGATTGGATCTTCCGCGAGAGCGGATCTTTATGAATATTGACCGCTATGGGAATACGTCTGCTGCCTCGATCCCTATTGCCATAGACGAAGCCGTTCGGGTAGGGCGGCTAAAACGTGGTGATTTGTTGCTGCTGACGGCCTTCGGGGGCGGGGTCACCTGGGGATCGGCGCTCATCCGATGGTAAGTATGTACGCCTGTCGCTGATGGGTGCGATCGCGCTCGTTTTTCCCGGGCAGGGTTCTCAGCGAGTTGGCATGGGACGGGATTTCTGGGCGCAACTCCCTGAAGCCCGTCAGCTTTTCGAGAAGGGGAGTGAGTCTCTGGGGATCGACTTGGCTCGCCTCTGCTTCGAAGGGCCAGATGATCTGCTCACGCTCACCGCAAATGCGCAGCCGGCCATCATGGCGGTCAGTATGGCCGCCTTTGCCGCATTGCAGTGTGAAGGGATAAAACATGACTATGTGGCCGGCCATTCGCTTGGTGAGTATTCGGCGCTCGTGGCAGCCGGGGGCCTCACATTCGAAGATGCGATTCGCATTGTGAGAAAAAGAGGCGAGTTTATGCAGGAAGCGGTGATCCCTGGCGCCGGCACGATGGCAGCCGTGCTAGGTCTCGATAAGGATAGCGTCTATGCGGTGTGTGTTGAGGCTGCTCACTTAGGGGTCGTCGAGATCGCCAATCTTAATTGCCCCGGTCAGGTGGTAATTGCCGGGGAGACAGCGGCGGTCGACCGGGCCATTGAGATGGCTAAGGAACGGGGCGCCAAGAGGGCCGTTCGCTTACAGGTAAGCGCGCCCTTTCACTGCTCCTTGATGAGGCCGGCGGCTGAGCGGTTGGCGGGAGCGCTCCGTACGATTCCAATCGCTGATCTATTGGTCCCGTTGGTCAACAATGTCGACGCCGAGATCCTGACGAACAAGGAAGCGATCCCCGAAAGTCTCGTCCGCCAAGTCACCAGTCCAGTGAGGTGGGAGGATGTGGTGCGAAGGCTGGTGAAAGAAGGCGTCACCTGCTTCCTGGAGCTTGGCCCGGGAAAGGTACTCACCGGGCTAATCAAGCGGATCGCCCCGGCGACTACCGCGCTTTACGCCGAGGATCTGGGTTCGTTGCGGACTGCGGTGAATCAGTTGAAGGCGCTTCTGTAATAGCGATGGGAGCAGCGATCGGACTTGAAGGGAAGGTAGCGGTCATTACTGGTGGCTCGCGTGGGATTGGGCGGGCAATCGCCATGAGGCTCTCGGCTGAGGGTGCAAAGGTAGCTATCTGCGGGAGAAACCTGGCGGCGGCTGAGGAGGTAGTTGCCGAGATCGAGGCGACAGGGGCGACAGGGATGGCAGTTGCCGCAGACGTATCGCGTGAGTCGGATGCTGAGGCGCTGATCCAGGCCAGCATCAAGCGTTTTGGGCGTCTTGATATTCTGGTCAACAATGCCGGCATCACCAGGGATGGGCTTTTGGTCCGGATGAAGGAGGAGGACTGGGATGCGGTCCTGGACGTCAACCTGAAGGGGGCATTCTTCACGACTCGATCGGCACTTCGACCGATGCTCAGGGCTCGTGGCGGTCGAATCGTGAATATCAGTTCGATTGCAGGGACGATGGGAATTCCTGGACAGGCCAACTACTCTGCAGCGAAGGCGGGTCTGATCGGTTTCACCAAGGCTGTTGCTAAAGAGGTTGCCTCCAGGTCGATTACGGTGAATGCGGTGGCTCCTGGATTTATCGAAACAGAGATGACTGCGGTATTATCTGAGGATCGCAAGAAGATCTACCTCAGCCAGATCCCCCTAGGTCGATTCGGGGATCCGATGGAGGTGGCTGCTCTGGTCTCGTTTCTGGTGTCTGAAGCGGCAGGCTATATCACCGGTCAGGTGATTACAATCGATGGCGGGTTGCGAACGTAAGATGCGGGCGTAATCCAAGGAGACGGTACCGACCTGCCTGGCGGCAGGCAGGGGCCGTAGAGGGGGGATAATGGCTGACGTAATGGAGATCGAGGAGAGGGTCAAGAAGATCATTGTAGACCAATTGGGTGTCAATGCGACAGAGGTGACATCGGAGGCTTCTTTCGTCGAAGATCTGGGCGCCGATTCGCTTGATACGGTGGAGTTGGTGATGGCCTTGGAAGAGGAGTTCGGCGTTCAGATTCCTGACGAGGAAGCAGAGAAGCTCATGACCGTAAAAGCGGCTATCGCGTATATCACGTCGCATCCCGCGTAACAGGCCTGGCCTGCTTCCATAAGCCACGCGTAGGCGGTGGGAATATGAAGATGAACGCTATGAGGCGAGTCGTTGCGACAGGCCTGGGCGTAGTGGCGCCCAACGGCATCGGCGTTGAAGCCTTCTGGGAGAGCCTGGTGAATGGGGTCTCAGGTATCGACCACATCACCCGGTTCGATGCCAGTCGGCACGATACGAAGATCGCCGCAGAGGTTAAGGGGTTTGACCCGCTTCTCTATATGGAGAAGAAAGAAGTCAAAAAGATGGACCGGTTTATCCACTATGCGTTGGCCGGCGCCATTATGGCGGTAGATGACGCCCAGCTTACGGTCAAGGATAATGAACGAAGTCGTATCGGTGTTCTTATCGGCACGGGCATGGGCGGAATCCCCGGCCTGGAGGAAACACACAAGACGTTGCTGGAAAAAGGGCCTGACCGGATCAGTCCGTTCTTCATCCCTTCGATCATCACGAACCTGGCCGCCGGCCATATCGCTATTCGCTTCGGACTCCGCGGACCTAATTCATGCGTCTCGACGGCGTGCGCGAGCGGGAATCATGCGATTGGCGAGTCGTTCGAACTCATCAGGCGAGGGATGGCTGATGTGATGTTTGCCGGTGGAACCGAAGCCGTCATCTCTCCGCTGACCATTGGAGGGTTCGGCGCCATGAAGGCCCTGTCCACCAGAAATGACGCGCCACAGCGCGCCAGCCGACCGTTCGATAAGGGACGCGATGGCTTCGTGATGGGGGAGGGCGCGGGCACCCTGATTCTCGAGGAGCTGGACCATGCACTACAGCGCGGCGCAAGGATCTATGCCGAGTTGAAAGGCTACGGGATGTCGGCTGACGCCTATCACATGACTGCGCCAGAGCCGGAAGGATCCGGCGCTATGGCCTCGATGCTCCTCGCGCTGGAGGCTGCCGGGCTTCATCCGGAAGAGGTCGATTACATCAATGCCCACGGAACATCTACGCAAGCGGGCGATGCCTCCGAGACCAAGGCGATCAAGAAGGTGTTTGGGGATCACGCCTATCGCCTGGCGGTGAGTTCCATCAAATCGATGACCGGACACCTCCTGGGAGCCGCGGGGGGCGTCGAATCGGTGGCCACGGTGCTGACCCTCCACCATGGCGTGATTCCGCCGACCATCAACTATGATGAGCCGGATCCTGAGTGCGATCTTGATTACGTCGCGAACAAGGCGCGCCAGACTAAGGTGCGGGTCGCCATCAACAACTCATTCGGGTTTGGCGGGACCAACGCCACCCTGGTGTTCAAGCGGTACGAGTAAAGCTATCAGCTATCTGCTATTAGCGGTCAGCAACAAACCTTCAGCGGTTTTTTAGCCCAGCGGAGCAGTGGGGTTATCTTTCGCGAGGGCGGAAAGCTTGTCCAGGACACCGTTGACAAAGCCGCTGGAGTCCTTCCCACCAAACGCCTTCGCCAGCTCAATTGCTTCGTCGATTGCAACCTTCCATGGTGTATTCCCATAAAAGAGCAGCTCAAAAGCGGCCAAGCGAAGGATGCAGAGATCCACGAGGGCTAGCCGCGAGAGGATCCAATGCTCGACGTGCGAGGAAAGCAGATCATCGATCGGCTTCCGATTGTGGCGGGTTCCTCGGACGAGCTCGTCAGCCAACGACTGGGTCTCCGGCTTGATAGGATGCTCTACCCAGAAGGCCTGATTCTGCTCCTCAAAAGCTTCCAGCGGGTGAAATTCAAGTTGATAGAGGAGTGAGAGCGCAAGCTCCCTGGCTCGGTGGCGTTTATCCATTGCTTATGTGAGGGGTACAACCCTCTCGCTTGTACACTATGTGAGTTGAGTGAAGAGGCTGGCCATTTCAATGGCTGAAAGTGCCGCGTCGAACCCCTTGTTGCCGCCTTTCGTCCCGGCCCGTTCAATCGCCTCATCAAGCGTGTTCGCGGTGATGACGCCAAAGATAATGGGCACGCCAGTGTCAAGACTGGTTGCGGCGATCCCCTTCGCTGCCTCCCCCGCGACGTAATCGAAGTGGGCGGTAGCGCCTCGGATGACCGCCCCAAGCGCGATGATGGCGTCATAGCGATTCGATGCGGCCAAGCGCTTTGCTACGTACGGCAACTCAAAGGCGCCGGGGACCTTCACCAGATGCAGGGCGGCATCCTCCGCGCCGTGGCGGAACAGACAATCAAGCGCTCCCTCCAGCAGCTGTTTGGTGATTAACTCATTCATGCGAGTTACCACCAAGGCAAATCGAAACCCCTTGGCCAGGTATATTCCTTCGGTCGTTTTCAAGGCACACCTCCGGGCTAGAAAAAGAAGCGATCAGCATTCAGCTATCAGCATTCAGCAGCCAACAAGCGGGCCAGGGCCAGTAAAAGCTGACCGCTGATCGCTTCTTTAATCACAATGTTTCGAGCAGATGGCCCAGTTTCTCCTGTTTGGCTTGTAGATACGCGCGATTCTCGGCCGTTGGATGAATCTCGATGGGAATCCGCTGCACCACATGGAGACCATACGCCTCGAGCCCGACGATCTTACGTGGATTGTTGGTCAGTAGCCGAATATTGCACAATCCAAGATCAGACAGGATCTGGGCGCCAATCCCGTACTCTCTGAGATCCGGCTTGAATCCCAGCCGCACATTGGCCTCCACCGTGTCCAGGCCAGTATCCTGCAGCTCATAGGCCCGAAGCTTGTTCGCCAAGCCGATGCCCCTGCCTTCTTGACGAATATACAGAAAGACCCCCTTGCCTTCGTTGGCAATCAGCTCGAGCGACTTATCCACCTGCGGCCCGCAATCGCACCGAAGCGAGCCGAAGACGTCGCCGGTGAGGCACTCGGAGTGAACTCGCACTAGCGTCTCATCTACGGCGTTGATCTCTCCCATGATCAAGGCGAGGTGGTCTTTCTTGTCGATCTGGCTGTGATACAGGATCAGGGTGAATCGGCCGTACGGGGTCGGCAATGTGGTCGTGGCAATACGACTGACGAATCGTTCTCGCTTCAATCGAAACTCGATCAGGCTTTTGACGGTAATCAGCTTCAAATCGTGCGTGCGAGCAAAACGATATAGTTCTGGCGTCCGGGACATCGTCCCGTCGTCATGCATGATCTCGCAGATCACCCCGGCAGGGTACAGGCCAGCCAGTCTGGCAAGGTCAATAGCGGCTTCGGAATGTCCTGCCCGAGTCAGCACCCCACCGTCTCGTCCACGGAGCGGAAAGGTATGTCCTGGACTGGTTAAATCGTCGGCTGTTGCCTTAGGGTCGATGATGGTGTGGATGGTGATCGCCCGGTCATGGGCCGAGATTCCAGTCGTTACCTTGTGCCTGGCATCGACGGAAACAGAGAAGGCTGTCTCGTGAGGGGAGGTGTTGTCAGTGACCATCGGGGGGATGCGGAGTTCATCCAACCGTTCACCAGTGACGGGCATACAGATTAACCCCCGCCCCTGCATGGCCATGAAGTTAATCGCCTCCGGGGTTACCTTCTCGGCGGCCATCGTGAGGTCGCCCTCGTTCTCCCGACCGTCGTCGTCGACGACGATCACCATCTTACCATCGTGCAGGTCCCGGATCGCTTCTTCTATGGTGTGAAAATGGATCGTTTTCTCCATGGCTACTCCGTACACTCGACTTAAGCGAATCCCAGATCCCGGAGTCGCGATTCGGTGAGCGTCGCCTTTCTCGTGATGGGTCCGAGTCCCTCGAGATATCGGACGACATATTTGCCAAGCAGGTCCGTCTCCAGGTTGACGCGCCGTCCGACCTGCTTCCGCCCTAGTGTGGTAACGTGGTATGTGTGTGGAATAATGGCCGCCCCAAAGGAGTGGTCATTCAGATCGGCCACCGTCAAGCTGATTCCATCCACCGTTACGGATCCCTTTTCCACAAGCAGAGGCCGCAGTGCTTCAGGGTAGGCGACCGACAACCACCACATCCCCCCGGTCTCTCGAATCTCGCGGATGGTTCCGACCCCGTCGACGTGGCCGGTAACGAAGTGGCCCCCCAGTCGATCCGTAGGGCGGCAGGGCCGTTCCAGATTTACCGGATCGCCGGTCTGGAGCTCTCCCAAGGTTGTACGCATAAGGGTTTCCTCGGACAGATCGGCCTCGAACTGGGCATGCGCCGTCATCGTGACCGTGAGACAACTCCCATCGACCGCGATGCTGTCCCCGATGACGAGAGAAGAGGTGGTCTGTTGCCCTTTGATGGCAAGCTTTGCGATCACGCCTTCGCGGCGTACCCGCTGGACTTGACCCACCTCTTCGATCAGCCCGGTAAACATCCGGTTTGCCTAGCAGGTCCCTTCATACTTCGAGCGGTATCCTTCAATCAACACGTCCCCCCCCAGTTGTTCGATGCGCAAGCGGGACAGCCGGAGGGCCTGCCCGATCTCTTCAACGCCTACTCCCCCAAAAAGGCTTGGGGCGGTCTTTCCCCCCACCAGCATGGGGGCTACAAATAGCAGGAACTTATCGACGACCCCCTCTTCAATGGCGGAGGTGAAGACGCCCTCACCGCCCTCGATCATCACGCTCGTAACCTCACGCTCGCCGAGGCGCTTCAGGAGCAGCTCAAGACTGATCCGTCCATGAGAGCCGCCCGCTTCAAGCACCGTCAGCCCACGGTTGAGCAAGGCCTCGATCCGCTGAGGGGGGGCATCAGAAGCCACGGCGACCCAGGTTCGCGAGGCGGCTCCAGCCTGAAGGACCTGGCTCTCCAGTGGGAGCGGACCGAGCCCATCCACGATGACCCGGATCGGATCGTGCCCGCCTGCTGGAAGCCTGGTTGTGAGCCTGGGATTATCGCGCCGAATCGTACCTATCCCGACAATGATCGCATCCACCTGGTCCCGCAGCTTGTGCACGTGCTCGCGCGATTGTTCCCCGGATATCCACCGAGCGTCTCCGGTTCGAGTGGCAATCTTACCGTCAAGGCTGACTGCTGCCTTGAGGATCACAAACGGGGTACGACATGTGATGAATTTTGTAAAGGCTTCGTTAAGGCTCGCCGCCTCTTCAGACAACAGTCCCTGCTCGACGATAATCCCTGCCTCGCGTAACGTCTGTACGCCTTCGCCGGAGACGAGCGGATTAGGATCAAGGATTGGAATGACGACCCGACGAATGCCGGCCTGAATGATCCGATCGGTACATGGTGGGGTCAGACCATGATGGCAGCACGGCTCAAGAGTGACATAGAGGTCAGCACCGCTCGCCGCCCCGGCCGCATTCTCGATCGCCACCACCTCCGCATGTGATTCGCCGGCTCGCGCATGGTACCCCTCGGAAACGATGCTGCCGCCGCGCACCACGACCGCACCAACCATCGGGTTGGGGCTTGTGCGTCCACGCCCCTTTGCCGCAAGCACCAAGGCGCGCCGCATGAACAGTTCATCGTCAGAGCTAAACATCTCGTGTAACTACTTAGGCGGTTAGGCTGAAGGCTGAAGGCTATACATGATCTCGCAAGGCACGAATCAACTGCCCTAAATTCTGTGTGATCACTGCTTTACCCCTAAAAGCCTTCAGCCTTCAGCCTACCTACCTGAGTACGTTAACATCTCGCCTCAATAAGAGAAAGCGTACTTTCTTAGTAAATACAACCATTTACCCTAGCACTGGGTCACAGGGGTGTCAAGATGAAAACTGATCGGATGGGATGCTAGGATCGTGCGAACAGGGCGTCCGTGAAGGCTTCTGGCACAAACGGCTGCAGGTCGTCAACGCCCTCGCCCAGACCGACGAAGGTGATCGGCAGTTTCAACTGATCGGCGATAGCGACTACGACGCCGCCCCTTGCGGTGCCGTCCAGCTTGGTCAAGATCAGGCCAGTCAGTCCCACAGCCTCATGAAATGCCTTTGCCTGGACCAGTGCGTTCAGGCCAGACGTGGCATCGATAACCATGATCCGTTCGTGAGGCGCGTCCGGCATCTGCCGGGAAGCCACTCGCTGGATCTTCTTCAGTTCCTCCATCAGATTTCGTTTGGTGTGCAGGCGACCTGCGGTATCGATAAGCAGGTGGCTTGCGCCGCGTGAGCATGCGGCTTGCACGGCATCGAATACGACAGCAGAGGGATCGGCTCCGGCCTGGTGGCATATCACATCGGCGCCCACGCGCCGGCCCCACAGTTGAAGCTGCTCGATGGCCGCCGCCCGAAAGGTGTCGGCCCCGGCTAACACCACGAGCCCGCCGTTGCTGCTGAGACGGTTCGCGAGCTTCCCGATAGTGGTGGTCTTGCCGGAACCGTTGATTCCGAGAAAGAGCAAAACCTGGGGTTTAGTATGATGATCTATGGACGAAGGTGGAGGAGCGGTCCCGTTCAGGATAGCGAGGATACCTTGCTTGAGGGCGGCCTCTACCTGATCAAGGTTACTGAGATCACGGCGGCCAAGACGCTCCTGAAGGGGCGCCATGAGTTGTTGCGCCAGCGCCGGACCGAAATCGGCGGCGATCAGGAGTTCTTCGAGTGTCTCCAGATTAGCAGCAGTTGGGATATTCCCGCCAAATAGTCGCTCAATCTGCCCCACCAATCCTTGGCGGGTTCGAGCGAGGCCGGCCACGAATCGCCCGAAAAGGCCTTTCCGTGCTGTGTCGTTCATGATCATGCAGACCTACCTGTCAATCCCCACGTCAAGCAGCTCGACCCATGCGAAGAGAGAGGAGCTTCGAGACGCCGTGCTCCTCCATGGTGACCCCGTACAAGAGGTCTGCGGCCGCCATCGTCCGCTTGTTGTGAGTGATGAGGAGGAACTGGGCGCTTGATGCCATTTCCTTCAGAAGGGAGGCGAAGCGCTCGGCATTCGCGTCGTCAAGGGGGGCATCGACTTCGTCCAATAGGCAGAATGGGCTGGGACGGGTGTGAAACAACGCCAGCAGGAGAGAGAGCGCCGCCAACGCCTTCTCGCCTCCTGACAGCAGATTGAGGGCAGCGCGCTTGCCGGGGATCCGAACTGCCATCTCGACGCCTGGCTCCTCCTCCCCAGGCTCGAGTTCGGCCAGGCTGAGAAACGCCTGGCCTCCCGGGATGAGGCAATTCCAGAGCCGATCCAAATGGCCGGCCACGGTCTCGAGGGTCTCGTTGAACCGCTGCTGAATCGTATGATTGATCTCCGAAATGGCTGTCCGGAGAGAGTGAGCTGACGATGAGAGGTCTTCGACCTGAGCGGAGAGGAAGCTGTGCCGCTCGGCCAGCTCCTGATATTCCTCCAATGCAGCCATATTGACCGCGCCCAGTTCCGCGATCTTGGTCGTCAGATTGTCAAGTTCATTGTTGGCCGCTTCGACCTCGAGGCCGCTGCTGGAGAGTCGCAGGGCAATGGCCTCCACCTCTTGAGGTCCTTCTTTTCTCAGTGCCTCCTCAAGGAGCGAGATCGTGTTTCGCAGTTCTGCGAGTCGGATCGCCGCGTCACTCCAGGCCTGTTGCTTTTCTGCCAGCGACTGCTTTAGCCCCCGAAGGCGATCGTCAATGGACTGGCGCCTCTCACTCAGCTCCCGGCGCGCCTCGTCCTGTGTGACGACGAGCCGCTGCGCCACTTGCTCCTCCGCAACCAGGGAAGTAAGCCGCGTCTGAAGCTGTATCACAGCGGCCTCCATCTTGGTCTCCCGAAGCTGTTGCTCGACAAGCTCGCCTTCAAGCGACTCCAGCTCGCCCCCCACCTGGCCCAGCTCTTCGACAGTCCTGGTAAGGCTGTGGGTCAGGATCTCCCGACGACCTAGCAGCGCCGTGAGCTGGACGCGGGATTCTCCCACCTCCCGGATGAGGCCGTCCCGTTCCTGCTGCCGGGCGACTGCCTCGGCCTCGAGCTTCACGGTCTCGATCTGAGTCGCCTGGTCTCGTCCCTCGAGCTCTAATAGCGAGTGCTCGATCGTGCGGATCTCCTCACTGAGTACGCGAAGGTCCTCTTCATGACTCCTGGCTTCATAGGTCAGCACCTCGATCTGCTGCATGAGGCGTCGCCGTTCCCCGCTCGTATGGGAACAGGTCGCCTCCGCCTTGAGGCGCTCAATCTCCAATTCGTGGAGGCGCTGGTTAAGCAACTCCAACGATTCCGCAAAATGGGCCGAGCGGCGACAGGACGCCTCCCATGAGGTTTCGACAGCCTGAAGACTGTCGTGCAGCTCTCGGACACGACCCTGAAGCCGGGCGATTTCCCGTCGTCGCGGAAGGATGCCGGAATCTCCTCCCGGGCCGCCGGCGATGATTCCCCGACTGGTGACGAGCTCGCCGGTAAGTGTCGCTATCGCAAAGGGGGAGGGGAGGGAGGCTCTGAGCGCGAGCGCATCGGACAACTCCCTGACGATGACCCCGTCGGCGAGGAGGGCTTCCACCAGCGGCCGATCGCCTTCGGCGAAGCGGATCAAATCGAGCGCAAGACCCTCGACAGAAGCCCCTGAGGAAGGAATGATCTCACGCAGCCTAGCCGCCGGCGTTCCGTCCTGATCGCTGATCGCTGACCGCTGACCGCTGATCGCTTCCGGGTGAAGGAGGAAGGTTGCACGACCCTGTCCTCGCTCGGTGAGCAACCGTATGGCCTCTTGGACGTCTTCCGCCCGTTGCATCGCCAGACCCTGCAAGGCATCGCCGAGCAGTGCTTCGATGGCGCGTTCGTAGCGATCAGGTACCTCAAGCAACTCGGCCAGCGAGTTCCGCAACCCGTGGAGCCTCGCCTCACCCTGGGCCTTTTGCTGGAGCAGGTACCGGTGGCCGTCAGCGTACCCTTCAAAGCTCTGACTGAGCTCGATGAGTGAAGCCAGGCGACTGTGGAGTTTGGCCGACTCCCCCCTGATTGCCTCTAGTTGAGGCTTGTTGGACTCCCGCTCGGTTTCCTCCTCAGCCGTTTGCTGTGTCAGCTCCTTCCGCTCTGCCTGCAGGAGGGTCAGTTGTGCGACCGCCCGCTCGAGGACGGCGCGCTGTTCCTCCTCCAAGGGGACCAGGTCGCGATCCTGCTGCTCGATCCGAGCCGTGCGCAGGGCGGCCACATCACGCTGCGTGCCGTAGAGACGTTGCCGCTCTCGGAGGCCGGTCAGGTGATTGCGACGGTCTGCCAGGGCTGCCGCGTCCTGGATGAGACGTCGTCGCTTGGCCTCGAACGCTTGCGCCGCCGTCGCGATCGTCTCCTCCAGCACATGTAGTTCCGAAGACTTGAGATCGAGCTGCGCGCGGCTGGCATGCAGCTCGCCGGCCAGAAGCTGTTCCTGCTCTCTGACTTCGGCCTCCTGCTGCGCCAGGGCTACACGTCGACTCTGCAGGTGTGCCGAGCGGTCCCGCCGCTCCTTTTTCCGAAGCGCTGATTCATCCAACATCTGTCGCAAGTGGTTGAGCTCGGCTTCATCGCGAGACAGGTGGGTCCGCAATTCGTGGAGTCGCTCCTGCGAGACAGCCCTCGCCTGTTCCTGCTCTAGCTCGCGGATTCGTACGGCCTCCTGTTCAGCCTCTACGGCAACCACTGCGGCCTGCAGCGAGTCCACCTCGCCTTGCGCTGCAAGGGCTGAATCCTGGAGTAGCGTGAGCTGCTGCCGCAACCGCTGCAGTTCGGAGAACTTCAGAAAGCCCTTGAGCTCAAGCGCCCGGTCCTGGTAGGTGCGATAGCGCTCCGCCTTATTCGCCTGCCGTTTGAGGGAATTCCTTTGTCGCTCCACCTCCTGGATAATGTCGCTCACCCGGAGCAGGTTAAGTTCCGCCGCCTCCAGCTTGGAGAGGGCAGACCTCTTCCGGACCTTGTAGGTCATGATGCCGGCAGCCTCCTCAATGAGGAGCCGACGCTCGGAGGGCTTGGCGCTGACGATATTACCGATGCTGCCTTGTTCGATCAGTGCATAAGGCTCGGATCCGAACCCGGTATCCAGGAACAGATCGGTGATATCGCGCAGGCGGCACGGAACGTGATTCAGGAGGTATTCACTTTCACCGGAACGGTACAATCGGCGAGTGACCGTAACTTCGTGAAATTCAGTCGGGATGTTGCCATAGTTATCCGTAAAGATCAGAGAAACCTCCGCCATGCCAAGCGGCTTCCGGACGCTGTTCCCGGCGAAGATCAGATCGTCCATGCGATCCCCGCGCAGCAACTTCGCGCGCTGCTCGCCGAGGGCCCACCGAATCGCGTCGGAGAGATTGCTCTTGCCGCATCCGTTCGGGCCGACAATAGCGGTGACGCCAGGCTCGAAGGCTACCTCGACCTTCTCAGCGAACGACTTGAAGCCGAAAGCCGTTAATCGCAGAAGCCTCATCGCCTAAGTGGTCCGCTTCACAATTACGGTCACGTATCCGTTCGTGGTGAGCTTGTCGAACCATGAACGGGAAGGCCACCCTTCGACTGGCTCAGGGTGAACGGATTCGTGGGTAAAGTTGTGAAATGCTGCATTAAGCCTACCGCCGGCAGCTACTAGCGCCGCCCTACTGTGATTCATGGTGAGACCTCCAAGAACTGATTTCAGAAACGACCCGGCGTTGCCACACAAACTACCAACCCCGTTCCCCATTTGTCAAGACAAAATACAAGTCTCAGTGGTTAACTTATATTTGACTACTAGATGTTGTAGATACAAATAATTCAGGTAGATAGACTGAAGGCTGAAGCCTTTTAGGGATAAAACGATGAAGGCACAAGATGTCGAAGCGTGTTGGCTTCTTGGCCAATAAGGATTCCCCTCCGAGAGAACCAAAATTCGTAGAAGCCGAACCAGCCTGGAATCGCTTGATTCGTGTCTTGCAAGATGATTTAGAGCCTTCAGCCTTCAGCCTTCAGCCTATCTACCTGAGTAGTTACTGTAGATACTAGGTCAGGCAGTAATATGAGTGCGGCTCGAGCAGCCTCCTGCTCGGCCTCCTGCCTGCTTCGTCCCTTTCCCTTCGCAATCGGTGATCGCTCGACGACCACCTCGACCTCGAATGTTGGGGCGTGAGGAGGTCCGGATCGACAGAGCAGACGATACCGTGGGGTCGCGCGAAGGAGCGATTGAGCAAGCTGTTGCAAGGCGGTTTTTGGATCGTGGTCCAACGCTTCCCCGCTGAGGGCGTTGACACACGCCTCACGCGCCAGGTTATGGATTTCCCTTACGCCATCGTCCAGGTAGATCGCCCCTATCACCGCCTCAAAAGTACTTGCGAGGACTCTGGCCTTTTGCCTGCCCCCCGTTAACTCCTCTCCCTTGCTCAGTAAGAGCAGCGGTGCAAGGCCGTGGGACATCGCCATTTCGGCCAGCGCAGCGCCGCTCACAAGGCTCGCTCGACGTATGGTGAGCTCGCCCTCCGAGGCTGTCGGAAGCAGGGAGACGAGGGCATCGCTAACATAGAGGCTCCAGACTGCATCTCCAAGGAACTCGAGCCGCTGATAGTGAAGACGCACATCCGCCTGCGAGGGATCGGTCGAGGAGGGGTGGGTTAAGGCAGCCTTAAGGAGCGTCAGGTCTTGAAAATGATAGCCGCAGACAGAGTTAGGAAGCGATTCCGCGGCCGCCTGTGTCGATTTCTTCATAGGCTACGGATAGCATACTTGTGCCGTGCCGTCAACTCAGCTTTCTGTCATAAATCACAAAAATTGACGTCATTCCAGCGAAGCTTGTCCCCGCATGCTTGAAGCGGTGAGCGGGAATCCAGAGGGGCACCATATTTCCCCCTTTGAGAAAGGGGGATTGAGGGGGTTTTGAATGTAGTAGTTTGTACTGACAATTTGGACAGCATATTGTGATTACGACAACCTCGTTTTTCATGATGTTACAGTTCTTATGGAGACCGAAAAGGTTCTGGGCGCCTTGATTCTGTTCATGTGCAACGACTAACAGCCTTCAGCCTAAACACCTGAGTAGTAAGGTGTGAGGAAGCGCCGAACATGGCAGTGGGCTGTAGCACACCTGTGATGCCACAGCCCACTGGCCATTTGAACGCTCCTGCCGATGAATCCTTGGGCAGATGTCGCCGTGTCAGTAGAACATCACATCACGATCCGCGCTCGTCAAGCTATCCCCTGACTCGTCCTGCTGTCACCCCAAGCTATTGCGTTACCGGCAACGCAGCGCTGATCGCTGAAACACCGTCGGCACCACCAATCTTACAGATCGGGTGAGAGAAGTCATTCGCGACGCTTGGTGCCGCCACAATTCCCTGATAATTGATGTTATCAGCGCGAGTTGCGTCGGCACCAACTCCGCCTGGCACAAAGTCCATGTTCAAGGTGTGCCGGGTTCGCCATGCGATGTTATGGTCAGCGCACGACGTATCACCGCTGACGCCAACAGCACCGACTAGAACGCCGGAAGAGTTGTACATGGCCAACCCGCCGCCGAACACATTCACGCCTCCCATCCTGCCGCCAACCAGGGGATCGTTCGACTGACCGAATTTTGAGGACGGTCCATCGTAGGCTTCCCCTGTGTCGACCGGGTTGCTGTGCTGCAACCCAAACAGCGAACCACCGGGCTGTACAGCCGCCCACAGGTTTGCAGTGGACAGGGAGAGGCCCGCCAAGCTGAACGCATTGGCTGTGTTCGCCTTCTGGGCGGAGATCACCCGACTACCAGGCCACTGGGAGCCGCGATCGGCGCCAGTGAAGGCGACCGCACAAACGAAGCCATCGCGATTGACGATGGTACCCCACATGTCGAGGTCAAATCCCCCGTTGTTGCTTGCGTCGTTACGGGCGGTCGTGAGAGCCGACTTGAGGGCAGAATGGGTGGGCACTTGACTGCAGTCTTTGTCGGAGCTTTTTGCGTAGGCTGCGCCTCCGGACAGCATGATTGTACTGAGGAGCATGCCGCTGATGGCGAACGTGACGGACATATTCGTCTTGAATCTTTTGCTGATCATCATATCTTCTCTCCCTATTCGTTGGCCAGAATAGAATCTCAGACTACCATCTACGTTAACGTTACATGTTGTGACTGAATGTTATCCCAACCCTGCTTGCAACTCATCCGTATGACATCTCATGCCGGATTTCACGCCTCGTGGCCCCGGAAGCGTCTTCACCATTCAGCGCTTTACAGCCCTACCTCCTTCCCGGCCTGCCATCCGCACCTTGCCACTCAAAATCAAAGGGAAGTAGGCGCCGTTGAGGTCAAAACTCGCTGGTCTGAGGATACAGATCGTTAGGACCTGTCCCCTTTAATTTCCAGTTAACTTATCATAGGCACCCGTGTAGTAGCAATACGCTTTTTGGCGTATATAGCTTTGCCCTCAGCAGGGGGAGCACGGGATGGAGCGGTTAACGCAGAATGACGTCCGACACGCAGATGCAGCGGAGATGACGCTTCTGAGCCAGGCTCTGGAGTTAAGCGGGCACGGGATGATCGTGCTCACCAAAAACGGGCGGGTGCTGCTGCTCTCTCTCGCACGCTGTTGGTCGTGGAGCTCGACGGGAAGCGCCTCACTTCCCAGAAGCCGTAACAGTCTCCTTATTCCAAGTTGCAACGTGAGAGGTTAGTCAGGCCCCTTCAAACAGCTTGACAGCCGATCTCATCTCTCTTAGTATGAGGGGCAACATACGATTGCCCTTGCGGGGGGGGGCCCGGTAAGGGCATTGCTGCATTAAGCGCAAAGCGGGAGGGATGTATGGCGTCAGGCAAGATCGTTGAGGTCACTGACCATAATTTTGACGAACAGGTTATCAAAGGGACTGGACTGATCCTGGTTGATTTCTGGGCTGAATGGTGCGGTCCATGCCGGATGATTGCTCCGATCCTTGAAGAATTAGCGGTCGAGTGCGAGGGGCAGATCACGATCGCCAAGCTGAATGTGGACGAGAATCGACAGGCTTCGGCTCGATTCGGCATCCGAAGCATTCCGACCATCCTCTTCTTCAAAGATGGGGTGCAGGTCGAGCAGATCGTCGGCGCCATGGCGAAATCGGCCATCAAGACAAAGGTCCAACAACACCTGTAACGTGCTTCCGCATCAACACCCCGTCAACCTCCGCCTGCAATCCCCCGCGCACCCAGTTCCGGGGGGTGTAAGACAAATTTATGGGTAAGCTTCTCACCCCGTTGCCCGATTTCCCCAAAACTCCTCCCACCGGCCACTGATCTGACAGCAACGTAGGGCGATAATTGCGTTGGCCCCTCTGACAGTCCAT
>NZ_NVQC01000023.1 GCF_003044035.1 Candidatus Methylomirabilis limnetica | reverse complement strand
CTGAGGACCCTGGAGACGACGGACCTGACCAAGTGGCCGGGATTCGAGGTCACCCAGGTGCGCGCGTACGCTGAGTGTCAGTACATCAGCCGGCGGGAGAACCTGGTCCTGTTAGGGAAGCACGGTACGGGAAAGACGCATGCGGCCACGGTCTTGGGTGTCGAGGCCTGCCGTAAGGGGTATCGGGTGCTGTTCACGACTGCTGCGCACCTGACCACTACGCTGATCGAGGCGAGAGAGGAGCGGCAGCTCACGCGCGAGTTAGCCAGGCTGTCGCGCTATGAGCTCCTCATCATCGACGAGGTTGGCTACATCCCCTTTTCTGCCGAGGGGGCCCAACTGTTGTTCCAGGTCTTTTCAGATCGCTACGAGAAGGGGTCGATGATCGTGACGTCGAACCTGGCCTTTGCGCACTGGACGAGCGTCTTCGGCGATGCCTCGCTCACGGCGGCCCTGTTGGATCGGCTCACCCATCACTGTGCGATCCACGAGTTCGGCTGGGAGAGTATCCGATTCACGGACAGCCTGAAGCAGAAGAGCCTGGCTCACAAGCCTGCTCCTCGTGTTGTGGCTACTACCTAATCCTGATCCGATGGATCGACGCGGCGGGGCGTGACACTACGAACGAGCTGAGGGTCGTCTCATCGATCGTTGTTGCTGGGCGATCCTAGTGCGAGAGATTCTGGTGCGAGAGTCTCAAGGTATCAAACGGAAGGAAGGCGACAGGCCTGTGAAGCGTCCCGCTGTGGTAACGACCCGCAACCAGTGCGGATTTCGACCGCAGCATGGAAAAGCCTCCGGCTTTCCCATGCTTCCCACAGGCCCGACTATCACTGAACAGAGGTGGGTTCCTTTTGCTTTATCACGGTGGGTCCCTTTTGCGTTGTCAAAACGAGCTGAAGTGGAAAATGATCCTGTCCAGCCTTCATGGGCGGGGGTATTGTAACTACTCAGGTAGATAGGCTGAAGGCTGAAGGCTTTTAGGGGTAAGTCATGCGTGATCAAAGAAAACTCAGAAAAGATCTTGAATGGCTCGATTCGGGCCTTGCGAGATAATTTAGAACCTTCAGTCTTCAGCCTAAACACCTGAGTAGTTACTTATGAACTATGATTGGCTCAGAGCTGGCGCAAGACCAGCGACAGTGGGTAGCAAGAAGTGAGAGTAAGGCAGTGAAGATAAACCGACACCTCTCAAGAAAGAGCCCTGGGTGGGTGGCCGTTCTTTTACTCGGCTGTATGCTCGTCGCCTCCCCGGTTATCTCTGTCGGCGCTGGTCAGGAAACCGTCTCCATAGATAGTTCCCTGGAAGCCCTCGGGTTCATTAAGCTCCGAAACGAATCGGTTGCTCCCGACTTTACACTCCAGGACGTGTCAGGGAAGTCGGTCCGGCTGGCTGACCAGCGTGGAAAGGTCGTCTTCCTGACCTTCTGGGCAACCTGGTGAGGCTATTGCCTGAGGGAGTTTCCCTCACTCGAGCGCCTCTACCAGCAGTTTCAGAAGAACGATTTCGTCGTGCTCGCAGTGAACATCGCCGAGCCGCCCGACCAGGTCCGGAACTATGTGCTCAAGCATAAGCTCACCTTTCCCGCTCTTGTGGACACCAGCTCAAGCGTCGCCAACCTGTACGGGGTTCGCGCCACGCCAACCCGGCTCCTGATCAATCGCGACGGGAAGGTCGTGGCTGGGAGCATCGGGCCGAGGGATTGGGCGGGAGATGATGCTCAGAGGCTCATCGGAATCCTTTTGGACGCCGGCAAGACGCCCCGCAAGAGGTAAGGAGTGGGCGCCATCGATGAACTACCCCGCGGCAAGCTACGGGGTATCGACTTCTGTACTGGCCCGTCATTCCGTGCTTGACACGGAATCCAGTCGGGCCCTCTGGATACCGGCTTCCGCCGGTATGACGAACTCGCGGCAAGCCGCAGGGTATCGACCCTCGACGAGAATGAAACGGCTTCTTCTGTATACCGCTGTCGTGATCGCAGGCCTGGGGCTTTCGGTTGGCGCATGGGCGATGAAAGACCCGCCACCCGCTGCCGATGACGACGCGCAGCTTGAGTTTCTCACGCGCCATTGGCAGACGCCCATCCCGCCTCAAGGTAAGCCGCCCGCCCATTTCTCGTCGATAGAGGCATCTCTTGACCCGGAAAGTTGCGCCGTCTGCCATCGAACTCAGTACGAGGATTGGAGCAGCAGCCTCCACAGTAAAAGTATGGGGCCGGGCGTGATAGGCCAGACGATGGAGTTTATCCATGGTGATCCCAATATGGCGATCCTCTGCTACAGTTGTCATGCTCCTCTCACCGAGCAGCAGGAGAAGGTCGTGAAGAAAGGCGGTGGTTCCCCCTCTCTGTTCAAGAAGCGCCGCGCCGTTGCGACGCCATTGCCGAGCGCGTCAGGGGTCTGGGGCAGCACCGCGTTGAAGTTCAAAACGAACCGCGCCTTTTCGGCCTCGCTGCAGCAAAAGGGTCTGACCTGTGCCGGGTGCCATGTTCGGAAGCACCAGCGCTTCGGGCCGCCAAAGCGGGACGGCTCGATTGAGAATTCCGCTCCGGTAGCACAGCTCCCCCACGCCGGCGCCATCAGGACGGCGGCCTTTGAGCGATCCGAGTTCTGCAAAGGGTGCCACCAGTTCGAGCCGAGTGGGTCTGCCCTGAACGGTAAGCTGCTCGAAAACACCTATAATGAATGGAAAGAGGGGCCGTATGCGCTGGGAGGGATGACCTGTCAGGGCTGCCATATGCCGGAGCGGCGGCATCTATGGCGGGGGATCCATGATCCTGAGATGGTCAAGCAAGGCGTATCCGTCCGTCTTTCGGTAAATAAGGAGCGCTACCAGGTCGGCGAGCAAGTTCAGGCTGAAATCACGCTGGCTAATACCGGGGTTGGGCATCATGTCCCAACCTACGTTACGCCGAAGATCATAGTCCGATGGGAGTTAGTAGATACGGATGGTAAGCAGGTGAATGAGAGTGTGCAAGAGGAACGGATCGGGCGAGAGGTCACGCTTGATCTGACACAAGAACTCTTTGACACCAGGATTGCGTCCGGTAAAAGCCGTACTGTTCGCTACGCGAGAACCATCGACCGGGCGGGGCTCACAATGCGTGCCTCCGTAGTCGTGGTGCCAGACGATTTCTACATCCAGTTCTTCGAGGCGATCCTGCCAAGAGTCAAGGCGAAGGAGCCTCGGGCCCTGGTCGAGCAGGCCATCCGTGAGGGCCGAGCAAGGTCCTATATCCTCTTCGCGAAGAATCAAACGGTGTCGTGATGCGGCGAACAGCAGACAGTTTGTTACCCAAGAACAGCGATAGACTGCACAATCACTAGCTTCTTTCTGTCATTGCGAGCACCAGCAGGGTGCGTGGCAATCTGCGAGATTGCTTCACCTCGTTCGCAATGACAACTTTGTATCTCTGTGCTTGGGTGTCATTCCGGGCTTGACAAGCCTGCCACGTACTTGATACGGGGGAATCCAGCGCCTCTCTGGATTGCCGCTCCCCGTTTCAAGCATGCGGGGACAAGCTTCGCGGGGATGAAGACCATTTGGCTTAGAGGCGGCATCCGGCGGGGAATATGAAGCGGGGATGTTGCCGTGGTTCGATCGGCTGACAAGGAGGAGGGTACGTGAAGAGACAACTCATCGCGTTTGTGGTCATCACGCTGCTGGCCGGTGGCCTGGCCTGGGGCTCTGACTATTATATGAATCATGGGCACTGGTACGCGAAGGAGCCGGAAAAGGACTTCGCCCTCGCGAGACTTCTCGCCGATATTCGGACGTCCACTTCGCGGTATCAGGACCTGGAGCAGGCGAAAGCGGATGGGTACGTGCAGATATCGGGAAATGTGCCGTTAGAAGGCTACCACTTTTACAAGGCAGGTATCACGCAAATTGATTATGCCCACCCCTCCACACTACTTTACACCGAGAGGCAGGGGCAATGGCAACTGGTTGCGCTGAAATATACAGCCGCTGGAGCCCGTCCCGCCGAGAGCCCGTTTACCGGAATAGACTGGGATCGGAGCCTGGCGATCTGTCGCTATGCGGACTGGCAGGAATATCGATCACTATCCCGAGAAGGCTGCCCTCAGATTCATCCTGAGACGAAAAGCTCATTCACTGCCTGGTATCCGGACATGTGGGCTATCCGTCTCTGGATCTGGTACCCGAATCCGTACGGGTTGTTCGCAAGCATGAACCCTCTTCTGGCCCCGTTCGATGATCGAACGATCCCGCCGGACGAAGCGGGAAGCTGGGAGACATGGAAAGCGCATACGGAGTTCTCGAACTTTAACCATCACTTTTCCGGATGGCTGGTACTCGTCATGGGTATGGCGATGACAGGCTCCGCCCTCTGGGGAGGTCAGAAGTCCAGGTTCGCCCATCTATGGCCTCTGCTGACGCTAAGCGTAGCAATGTTTATCCTTTACCGGAGCGACCCGGAGTATTGGCCGTTCGGCCCAAAGACGCTGACCGAACTCCTGGGTGACCGGGAGGCCATCGAGCATAAGCTCTCCGGCATCATCGTCCTCGCCATGGGGTCTGTGGAATGGCTGCGGGCGCGCCGTATACTCTCTCATTCGATATGGGGAATGATCTTTCCGTGGCTCGCCATCATGGGAGGGGTGACCCTGTTATTCCATCTGCATCCGATCAGCAACTTCAACTACGTCGGGCGAGCCAATTCGCCTCACACGACCGAGGGGGTCACCGCGCTCCTTGCCGGTATGACGTATCTCATGGGAACGTTAGGGATTATGAAACAACGCTGGTGGGGGTTGGTTCCGGCTCTCTTCGTGATCCTTATGGGCGTGCAGCTAATCGTCTACGTCGAGTAGAGGCGCCGCAAAGGCGGTGCGACTGCTACGCACGTCTCATTTCTTCTTCCACGTCCCGTCGGATTCGGTGCGCTGCTTCAGGCCCAACAGCGCATCAGACAAATCGTTCCTGATCAGGAATTCTTCCACTAACCTGGGGACAAAGAAGCCGCTGTTCAAGGTGGTTGTGTATCGAAGAATGGTCTTATCCTGTCTATACGGGAGGATCTCCCACGCACCGAACGTCTCCGCGATATCGTGTTTCCTCGATTTATCCAGCGTCCAGTTCACTGTCCTCTGCGCGGGCGTAAAAATCAGATCGATCGTATAGCTGATCACGCCGAGCGGAACGCGAACCGTCTCGGTGACCTTCATGGTGCTTGTTGTCTTTTCCAGAACCTCAACCTTCTCGAGCCGCGGCATAAATTCGTCGAACTTATGATAGTCCAGCATGACCGCCCACGCGACGTCCGGTGGCTTGTTAATGATGCAGTAGGCTTTGACTTTGGCGCCGCGCGCGCCGTCCCCCGTGGGGTAGGTATCTGTCTTGACCACCACGCCACCCTTTTCCATCCTGGTTAATTCACCTGCCGTAAGTCCAGTGGTTGCTGACTCACCCGTCCCTAAAGAGGCTGCCTGAAGCAGTAACAGGGTCGCGGCAAACATGAGGGATTTTCCCTTGGGCCTGTGTAGCACGTGAAAGAGCCTCCAGTGTGGCGCATCGTCCCTTACACGAGCGTATAAACGCTCCAGCGCCTTTTCTCAGATGATATCTCGGATTGTAACTACTCAGGTGTTTAGGCTGAAGGCTGAAGGCTCTAAATTATCTCATAAGACACGAATCGAGCCCCTCAAGACCTTCTCGGGGTTTTAAATAATCACGCGGCTTACCCCTAAAAGCCTTCAGCCTTCAGTCTATCTACCTGAGCAGTTACGACAGGCCAATAAACGGGTTGCGCTGTTAATCTATATTCGGTTCTTTCGGGTCTCGTGTGGGTAGAGGTTGGGTTTTTAGCGCATAGTATGTACTTGGCTTTACGCTTCCCCGAGCACTTCCAAGTCCGCGATGTCCTTCATTCTACCAGTCGCACGTTTGTTGGCAATAAACTGTGCCCGGCCAATGTAGTACACCGGAATATCCCCGTAGCGCCCAGCGGTCCTGCCTGCCCACGCCTCGTCCCAGGAGACACCAGTGATCGAGGTGATCAGATCTATGCGCACAGGAGGTGTACCGAGTTGTATGACCTGATCCACGTGCTCAAAATCGTTTGGAGTCAGGCCCACGGAGGTGAAGCCGAAGGCCTCGAGTGCGGTGACGATGCGTTGAGCATTGGCCGCATCAGGCCTCACGAGGATATCAAGGTCGCCGGTGAAACGTGGTGCGCCGTGAAAGGCGAGCGCATACCCGCCGACAATCAGGTGCTCAACGCGGTGGGCGCTGAACAACGCGAGCAACTCTCTGAAGTCTGGTTGCGTTTCCATAATATTGTCCGCGCAAATAGTCGACGGTAGCGACGCGTTCTTCGGGCGTTTTACTCAGCCAGTAGGCTAAGTCAGCTTGTGTGGTGGCGTGCTCTTGCAAGTGATATTTCCTGGTAATCTTCTGTATCATGGTTGTATTCTACCACACCTTTCTGTCGAGGAGGCAGTTCTGTAACCGAAAGGATTAACCGACTGGAGCCCTCACCAGAGGGACCGAGGTCCAGTTGAATTCCCAAGCAGTACGTGTCGTGCGCCCAGATTACGGTGCTGGCCGGAGTCGACCAGTCACCACGGGCGCTGGTAGCGACGCTGAAGGATCTACCGGTGTGATCCCACATCCGCTGCAGTATGCCTTCGCCATCCCACCTCCCATGCTGTGCAGTTCAGACGTTTCAGATTAACCAGAGTAGCCGTTAAGACCTGCGAGCTCTCCAGGGAATCGCGCGGTACGTTCCAGGCATAAAGAACTTGCCTATTTGCGATCCATTGTGTAATTTCATCACTGATGAGCTCAGCATGAATTAGCTCCGCGCAGAAACCTTGGGCGCGCTACATGAGCATTGATGACAGAGGGATTGGCTATGGGAAGGATTGCCAGCTTCAGCTTTCGCTGTCCTGGAGCCGGGTCGGTCATCCTGGCGGGGGATTTCAACGGCTGGAATGTGTCGGCCCACCCGATGGTCTATGACGGCATCCAGGAGGTATGGACCGTCGCGCTTCCGTTAGAGCCTGGCCGATACGAGTACAAGTTCTTCGTGGATGGTCGGGTGTGGTGGAACGACCCCTCCGCACCAAAAGTTCCCAATGTCTGGGGGAGTGAGAATTCATACCTCGATATCGAGTAGGGGGCACAGAGCCTGATTGACCTTGACTGCACTCGATTTAGGGCTATAGTGAGCGTTAGTGTAACGCGTCGACACATCTGAAGCTGACGCCTGCTGAGGTCGCATGTTCGCATCGAATGGTCTCTTCGTAGGGTGTTGTGAGGTTGTCGCCGATCATCAAAATGACTTCTTAGGACATAACGTTGTGACAGGTTATTCCAGAGGGGTCCGGAGATAGCGTCTAGCTATTTTCGGAGGACAGAGGGTGGTCGGGCCGCCATCCGCGAGAGGCGGAGGCGGCTTTTTTTTAACCTGAGTTCAAGTTTCTAGCGCAACACCTGTATCCTGGGATAGCTCAAGAGAAAGGAGTTGTGCTGGATGACAACTTACAAGAGACTCACCTTCGCTGAGCGCGAGGAGATGAGCCGCCAGGTAGCGGCAGGGTGCGGGGTCCGAGCGACGGGCGGCGATCGCAAGCCGATCGCCCTGAGAGACCAGAGCATCATGAAAACGCTGGCGGAAGGCGCGGCCTATCCAGATCACGACCGGCAATTTCAGCATCTCAGTCGTCACGTTCATCATTTCTTGAAGGCGGGCGACCCCATCATCTCGGTCGACACCAAGAAGGTGGAACAAGATCGAATATCGGTTATTTTCCTACATCAGCATGAATTGGAGAGAGCGTCCGTTGATGAGCCATGAAGTTGTGGTACAACAGATCGGTGCGACCATGCCCAAGACAGGATTGAAGGTCAAAGCCAAGCTGGACACACGGGAGTATTCCCTCAAGATCAAGGTCTCGAATGAGGAACTGGCCGCTCTCAACATCGAACCCCCATAAGTTCCACGGGGAATGGAACTATACGATCAAGCTCAGAAAGCTAAAGAAGTCGAAGCGGTTAAGTTGATCAAGTTGTTTCGCGTAGGCTCATAGAGCCGGAAGGGGTATATAGAATGGATGAGAGAGAGATCTTCATGGCCAAGAAGGCAGTGCAGTCTGTACTGATGAAAGGCCCTGTGATGCTAGCGCTGATGTTTGCAGCAATTCTGGTCGGTTTTATGATTTTACATCCATGGGTTCAGATTGGTGCAGGTGAAAGAGGGGTTGTCCTTAATTTTGGCGCTGTTCAAGAGATTGTGCTTGGAGAAGGACTGCATTTCAGGGTGCCTATAATGCAAAGCGTTATCCCAATGGATGTCAAGGTTCAGAAGGCAGTGACTGATGCCGCATCTGCATCGGCTGATCTTCAGGATGTGACTTTGTCGGTTGCGCTTAACTATCATATCCTACCTGAGAAGGCAAATGTTGTCTATCAAACGCTTGGAGTTCAGTTCAAGGTGCGTATTATAGACCCTGCAATACAAGAGGTAATGAAGGCGGTGTCGGCCAAATACACAGCGGAAGAGCTTATCACAAAGAGGCCAGCGGTAAGCGAGGCAATAAGAGCAGCCCTTTCAGAAAGACTCCTAGCGTATAACATAGTAGTGGATGCGTTTTCTATTGTCACATTCAGCTTCTCACGAGTATTTACTGAGGCTATTGAGGCAAAGCAGACAGCAGAACAGCTTGCACTGAAGGCAAAGAGAGACCTGGACAGGATAAAGGTAGAGGCAGAGCAGACGATTACAGCAGCCAGGGCAGAGGCAGAGTCCCTGAGGCTGCAGAAAGCAAATATTTCACCGGACCTGATAGAACTGAGAAAGATAGAGGCCAATCTCCGGGCTATAGACAAATGGAATGGCATACTTCCCCAGGTTACAGGCGCTGGGGCTGTGCCGTTTATTGGCGTAGGTGGGCCGCAGGAGAGTAGGGAGATCAAGGGGAGCAGGGAGAGCAGGGAGAGCAGAGGGAGCAGGGAGAGCAAGGAGAGCAAGGGGGTAGGCGATCAGTCATCAGGATCTGTAGCTAAATAAGCGATATATTTCATCGCCGCCCTGGTCGGCCGGATCATGACCGATGGAATCCGGATAGACACTTCAGACGGCTTATACGAGAAGTGGGGCTGGGAGGATTCGCGATGGGAAAGGTCGTAAGCTTCAGCTTCCACTGCCCTGGAGCCCAGTCGGTGACCCTGGCAGGGGATTTCAACGGCTGGAATGTGTCGGATCACCCGATGGTCTACGACGGCCTCCAGACGGTCTGGATCATCTCACTATCCTTAGAGCCTGGTCGATATGAGTACAAATTCTTCGTAGACGGCAAGGAGTGGTGGAACGACCCTTTTGCCCCAAAAGTTCCCAATGTCTGGGGGAGTGAGAATTCCTACCGCGACGTCGAGTAGGGAGCGCGTTTGAGAGAATCGTGGACGAGTTCCGAGTTTCCTACTTCAACGGCAAGCAGCTTAACAATTCGCTCAACACGGACGTGCAATAGCGACGCTTCCCTCGGCTTTTGTACGCCCGTTAGGTCAACGTTGGACGGCGCAAAGGAGGGCTTGGGATGATCGCGAGGCTAACTAGAATCGCTAAGGGAACCGCTGTCCTCGCGTTCGCTGTCAGTCCGATGCTCGTCTCGTGCCGTGGCGCTTCGGAGCCGGTTACCGGACAGGCCCTCTATCTTCGGCATTGCGCCTCATGTCACGGCGAGTCAGGAGACGGAAACGGTTCGGTGGCAGCATCCATGCGGCGACACCCATCCGACCTTCGGCTGATCTCGAAGCGCTACGACGGGCGATTTGATGAGAGCTATGTGATGCAAATCATCGACGGCCGGCGCGCAGTGGCCGAGCATGGGACCAGGGAGATGCCTGTCTGGGGGGCGGTGTTCGAGGATGAGCATCGACGTGAAGGCTACCCTGCCTACACCTCGCTTCTGCACTCACGAGCCCTCACCGACTACCTGGGTTCGATTCAGCAGGAGTAGTGCGTATCCCCACGCTAGGAGCGCCACGGGTGACGCCGCCTGCGTGGGTCCTGGTGTGTAATACCAGTCGGAGAGCCGGATGCGGTAAATCCGCACGTCCGGTTCGATGAGCAGAGTCGGGAGACGGAGTGATGGGACGGATTGAGGCGCCGGTACAGCAGCGAAGGCTTCCGACAACAGCGATTCCCCGTTCCTAAGACCACCGCACCCTTCTTCGACTCTACCGGCAGAGACCTTGTCAGAATTGGGTGCCGCAGTATGTTGCAACAACCTCAACACTCCAACGACCTGGCTCGCCTGCCCGCGAAACCGGTCGATCGCATCATCGAGCCGCTCGCGCGCTTTTTGCGTATCGAGGCAGCCAGTGGGTTTCTCCTGCTTTTTGCTACATGTCTTGCGCTCGCTCTCGCCAACTCACCTTTGGCAAATGCATTTCTGGGCCTGTGGAAGACTCCATTCGGTCTCACGTTTGGTACGTTTGAGATGAACCACTCTTTAAGGCATTGGATCAACGACGGTCTCATGGCGATTTTCTTTTTCGTGGTTGGCTTAGAAGTCAAACGCGAATTAGTACTCGGGGAACTCAGGGACATGCGAACGGCCGCGCTCCCCATCATTGCAGCGGCGGGCGGCATGGTCGTACCGGCTACTCTCTATCTCGCGGGCCAACTCGGACAGCCCGGCGAGCGCGGCTGGGGTATTCCCATGGCGACCGACATCGCTTTTGTCGTTGGTTGTCTGGCGGTCTTGGGGACACGGGTCCCGCAGGGCTTGCGTATTGTCCTCCTTTCGCTGGCGATCGCTGACGACGTCGGCGCCATCCTCGTCATCGCTATCGGCTATACAAGCCACATCAACCTCGCTGCGCTTTTCTTGGGCTTGCTGGGTCTTGGTGTCGTGAGAGGACTGGCCCGCCTTGGGGTGCGCAGTGTCCCGATCTATTGCATCGTTGGGACGGTGATCTGGTTGGCGTTCCATGCATCCGGGGTCCATGCCACGATTGCCGGCGTGATCTTGGGTCTGCTCACGCCGGCCCATGTGTGGGTCAGTGCGGGCCGCCTGCACGCGATCGTCCAGCAGTTTACTGCGTATGTTGAAGGGGAACGCTGGAGTAATGAGGGGAAGAACCACGCGGCGTTGCGTGATATCCAGGTGGCGGCACGAGAGATTTTGTCCCCCCTTGAACGGCTTGAGACCGCACTGCACCCGTGGGTGAGCTTTGTGATCATGCCCCTCTTTGCGTTGGCAAATGCTGGGGTATCGATCAACCTCACGGACTTTCGTGAACCCGTTGCGGTGGCGGTCATGGTAGGCCTAGGAGTCGGCAAGCCTGTAGGCATTGTAAGTTTTAGTTGGCTGGCGGTGCGCTTGGGCATTGCCAAGCTGCCTGAGGGTGTGAACTGGAGCATACTTACAGCGGGCGGCATACTGGCAGGTATCGGCTTCACCATGGCGCTATTCATCGCAGGCTTGGCGTTGGAGGGCGTATTGCTCAACGCCGCCAAGGTGGGGATTCTGTCTGGGTCGGCATTGTCCGCGGTGATAGGGACCCTGCTCTTGTTTTGGCTGCTTCCAAGGCCCGTCTCCTCGGCAAAATGCACCACCTGACCGAGGCTGTCCAGACGACGGCTTACAGCGTCCGCTGCGCTCCCGCTGTGCGGCGCGAACACTCGGTAAGAGTTGCAAGGGAAGAAGATCAGCCGGCCTCGGGCACAGGAGCACAGATCCACACACCCTCGAGGCTGATGATTCCGACCCCTGTCACAGCGGAGACGTAATGACTTGGCATCAGCAATCCACCCAGGCGGTTGTCGACGCACTGAGGACATCCGTCGAAGGTCTCACGACGACAGAGGCGGAGCGCCGACTCTGCGAGCACGGTCCTAACGTGCTCGCGGAAGGGAAACGGCGGACGCCTCTGGGGATGTTCTTCGACCAGTTCACCGACTTTATGATCCTTGTCCTGCTGGCCGCCGCTGTTGTCTCGGGCGTGATCGGTGAGGCAAAGGATACGATCGCCATAGTGGCGATCGTCATTCTGAATGCGGTGATCGGCTTCGTCCAGGAGTACCGGGCCGAACGGGCCATGGAGGCACTGAGGGCCATGGCCGCTCCTGCCGCCGTAGTTCTCCGGAACGGAGGGAGAGCGGTGATCCCGGCGTCGGATGTTGTTCCGGGGGATGTCGTCATCCTCGAAGCCGGCGCGATCGTGCCCGCGGACCTGAGACTCTTCGATATGGCGCAGCTCAGGATTGACGAGGCCGCCCTCACCGGGGAGTCCGTTCCTGTCGAAAAGGTGACAGCACCGCTCCATGAAGAGTTGCTTTCGGTCGGCGATCGGAAAAACATGGCCTACAAGGGGACGGTTGCGACGTACGGGCGGGGAAGCGGGGTGGTGGTGGCGACCGGCATGCAGACCGAATTCGGGAAGATCGCCACTCTGCTTCAGAAAACAGGCGAAGGCAAGACTCCGCTGCAGAAGCGGTTGGCCGGCTTCGGTCGGCACCTGGCGATCGCTGCCCTGGCTATCTGCGCCATCATCTTCATGGCGGGGATTCTGCGCGGCGAGGCTCCCCTCCTCATGTTCCTGACGGCCGGCAGCCTGGCTGTGGCCGCCATCCCGGAAGCCCTTCCCGCAGTCGTCACCATCTCTCTGGCCATCGGCGCGAGGAAGATGGTGCAGAAGAAGGCACTGGTGCGGAAGCTCCCTGCCGTGGAGACCCTGGGGTCTGTGACCTACATCTGTTCCGACAAGACCGGCACGCTGACCATGAACCGGATGCAAGTAGAGGAGTTCTATTGCGATGGGACCATCGTCTCCGCTCCCGGATCCGGCGACCCTTGGGACGAGTTCCTTCGTGCAATGGCGCTCAGTAACGACGCCAGCGTCAATACCGCGGAAGTGATCGTTGGGGATCCGACGGAGGCGGCGCTCTTCATGGCCGCCAGGCTGGCTGGGATGGAGAAGCGGGAGGTCGAGAAGGACTATCCCCGGGTGGCGGAGATCCCCTTCGATTCGGAGCGCAAGTGCATGACGACCCTGCACCGGGACCCGGCAGGCGGCTTCGTCTCCTTTACCAAGGGGGCGGTCGAGGTCATCATCGAAAGATCCTCACAGATGTTGACCTCGTCGGGAACGGTCGAGATCCGGCGGGACCACCTCGAGACAATCAGCGAGCGGATGGCAGCGGACGGGCTCCGGGTGCTCGCCGTGGGTCTGCGCCGGTGGGCGGCCCTGCCGGCGACGGTAACTCCGGAAACGGTGGAGCGGGAGCTGACGCTGCTTGGTTTCGTGGGGATCATGGATCCGCCCCGCGAGGAGGCGCGCGAGGCGGTCGCTACGTGCCGCGCGGCCGGCATCATCCCCGTGATGATCACTGGCGATCATGCTCTGACGGCCCGGGCCATCGCCCGGCGGCTCGGGATCCTGGACGACGACGGCGATGCCGTCATGACCGGGCCCGCGCTGGCCACCCTTTCCCAACATGAGCTTGAGGCGCGGGTCGAGAAGGTGCGGGTATATGCGCGGGTCGCGCCGGAGCAAAAGCTGAAGATTGTCAAGGCGCTTCAGGCCCGGGGGGAGTTCGTGGCCATGACCGGTGACGGGGTCAATGACGCCCCGGCGCTAAAGCAGGCTGACATCGGGGTGGCCATGGGAATAACCGGCACCGATGTGGCGAAAGAGGCCAGCTCCATGATCCTGCTGGACGATAATTTCGCCACCATCGTCCGGGCGGTGCGAGAGGGGCGGAAGATCTACGACAACATGCGGCGGTTCATCAAGTACGGGTTGACCACTAACTCAGGCGAGGTTTGGACCATTTTCCTTGCACCCTTCTTCGGATTACCGATTCCGCTCCTTCCGATTCAAATCCTCTGGATCAATCTCGTAACAGATGGTCTGCCCGGCCTTGCGCTGGCGGCGGAGCCGGAGGAGAGGGATGTCATGGGGCGGCCCCCACGACCGCCGCAGGAGGGGGTCTTCTCCCATGGCCTGGGCATCCACGTCATCTGGGTGGGACTCTTGATGGCAGCCCTGACACTAAGCGCGGAGGGGTGGTTCACCTCCATCGGGTCCGCCCACTGGCAGACCGTGGTCTTCACCGTCCTCTGTCTATCCCAGTTGGGCCATGTGCTCGCCATCCGCTCGGAGCGGGAATCGCTGTTGACCCAGGGGCTTCTGACCAACATACCGCTTCTGGGGGCGGTCGTCCTGACGTTTCTTCTGCAGATGGCCACCATCTACCTCCCGATCCTAAACGGCATCTTCAAGACCGAACCCCTGAGCCCTGTGGAGCTGGCTCTGGCCCTTGGGGTATCTTCTGTCATCTTTTTTGCCGTTGAGGGGGAGAAATGGTTGAAGCGGAGGGCCGACCGGCGGAACGCGCCGGCCTTGGTGTGTTGAACTATTCCGATCATGTGGAGCCACGGCGCCGGCGCGGACGTCATGAAGCGGAGCGCCGCCCCCATGATCGGTGGCGTTGTCACGTCGTTCATCCTCGATCTGGTCGTGTGCCCCGTCATCTTCGAGGTCTGGAGGGGCCGGCAGCTCGCGCGAACTGGCGCGACACAGACCCTTCACGAGGGGGAAAGCTAGAGGTGGAACCATGGCAAACGAAGAGAGCACGGGCGGATTCCGTGGCCCTTCTCACCGAGGCATCGTGCTCCGTGGTATAATGCGGGCGGTAGCGAATCCCACTCAGCGGACACTCGCGTGAGCCTGACCGCCAAGCCCCTTATCAGCACAAAGACCAAGATTGTCGCGACCATCGGTCCGGCGAGTGAAACGGTCGAGCGATTGACTCAACTCGTCGAGGCCGGCGTCGCCCTGTTCCGGCTCAATATGGCCCACGGCCGGCGTGACTGGCATGAAGCCGTCATCGGACGGATTCGTCGGGTCAGCGAGGATCTCGATCGTCCGCTGGCCATTCTGGCTGACTTGGGCGGGCCGAAAATTCGGCTGGGGCCGATCGCCGGCGGGAGCGTGAATTGTGAGATTGGCCACCGGTTCCGCATCGTCGTCTACCCAGCGGCGGCGCGCGGGCCAAATGATCTGACGTCGAGCCACCGCGCGCTGGTTCAACAGTTGGAGGTCGGGGACGTGGTATTGTTGGTCGACGGCCTGGTCTCGATGCGGGTCGAAGAGAAGCAGGAAGGCGCCGTCGTCTGCCGTGTCGTCCAGCCCGGCGAGATTCGCTCGGGCGCCGGCATCAATGTGCCGGGCGTCCAGTTGCCGGGTGGAGCGCTCACCGAGAAGGACTATGGCGACGTGCGCTGGGCGGCCGGGCATTCCGTCGACTTCTTCGGTCTCAGCTTCGTCCGCCGCCCGGAGGACGTGCGCGAGCTGCGTGACGAGCTCCGGCGCCTCGACTCCGGCGCCCGGATCGTAGCAAAGATAGAGAGGGCCGAGGCGGTCGAGGCCCTGGACGAGATCATCCACGAGGCCGACGCCATCATGGTGGCGCGCGGGGACCTCGGCGTTGAGATCGACATCGCGCGGATCGCCGGAGTGCAGAAGCAGATCATCCGGCGATGCCGGCAAGCGCGAGTCCCTGTCATCACCGCAACACACATGCTCGAGAGCATGCGGTCGAGTCGGCTGCCCACTCGTGCGGAGGCCACTGACGTGGCGAACGCTATCCTCGACGGCTCCGACGCCCTCATGCTCTCTGCTGAGACCGCGATCGGCCACTATCCGGTGGAGGCCGTGGCGATGATGGGGTCCATCGCGCGCGAAACGGAGCCGATGATCGAGCCATTGGTCGGCCCAGAGCCAGGAGTTCGCTCGCCCAAGGCTGCGTCGTCGATCATCGACGGCATCGTCGAGGCGACGAGCCGTCTTGCGGAGGAGATCCGGGCCACGCTTGTGCTCGTGGCCACCCGGGACGGCAACACCGCCCTGTTGCTGTCGAAGCAACGCAGCCGCACCCCGGTTCTGGGCATCAGTCATCACGAAGCCACTGTTCGTCGCATGAGCCTATACTGGGGCGTAACCCCGCTCCACTTTTCAGAAGCCCACGACAGCGGCGAACTGCTGAGGCGCGTGACTGACTGGGCTCGCGAACGAGACTTGCTTCGTCCTGGAGACCGGGTCGTACTCGTTGCGAGCACCCATTGGACCGCCACCGGACACAACATGATCGTAGTCGATGAGGTGAAGTAGGGACTCGCGAGAAACAGGGAGGGAAGACCGATGACGCTACAGGAGCCGGAGAGCCTGCGGGATCGCGGGCGGGATCTCGAGGACGAATTCTTCCACCGCGAGGACCAGCGGCTGATCGAGCGGCTGAACGAGCTGAAGGTCGCCGAGACGACCCGGGAGGCCCTCGCCAAGGCCACGGGCATCACCAAGCCTGCGGTTCTCGACAGGTTGATGGCGTTGGGGATCCGGGCAGAGACGGTCACTGCGCTATTAATCGTCCCGCTCGTCGAGGTGGCATGGGCCGATGGCACGCTCGATGCCAAGGAGCGCCGCGCGATCCTCGACCGTGCGGGCGACTCGGGAGTCGCCCGCGGATCCACCGAGTATGCCTTGCTAGAAGCTTGGCTCGATCGCCGACCGGACCCCAAGCTCCTCACTGCATGGACGTACCTGGTCCAGGGGATGTGCGAGCATCTCGGGCCTGATGGAGCCGCTCGCCTTAAGGCAGGCTTGTTGGAACGAGCGCGTACGGTGGCCAGCGCGAGCGGCGGCGTGTTCGGCATAGGTTCAAAGGTTTCGAATGCCGAGGCCGCTGTCCTGGCGCAGCTCGAGGCCGCCTTTGCCCCTGCCCCTGGGTCATGACCGGGCGCAGCTTCGGCGACGAATCGGTTCTTTCAAGCGATCCAGACCAGCCCAAAAGGGGGTGATCCTGTGGCGAATGTCGACAAAGACCCGGTGTGTGGGATGGTGGCCCGTGCCGAGGAGGGCTTCATAGTCTTCCACCAGAGTAAGGCGTACGCCTTCTGCTCTGATCTCTGCAAGCGGACCTTCCTGGCCGATCCCGAAAAGTATGCCGCAGCAACTCCAGCTAGCACCCCGGGCGATGCCGACACCACTCGACGGATTGCCTACTTTTCGATGGAGGTGGCCGTGGATCCCCGTATGCCGACGTACAGCGGCGGCTTAGGAGTGCTGGCGGGGGACACCCTGAGGTCCTGCGCCGATATCACGATTCCGACTGTGGCTGTAAGCCTCCTGTATGCCAAGGGGTACTTCGATCAAAAACTGGACGAATGGGGGAACCAGCAAGAACTCCCGGTTGGATGGGAGCCTTCCCGCTATGTGCGCCTGCTTCCGGTCACCGTTCAAGTGCCGATTGAAAACCGGTCCGTGGTCGTCAGGGCCTGGCAGTATGACATTACAGGCTATACTGGATATTCGGTTCCCTTGATCCTTCTGGACACAAACGTCGATGAGAATACGCCCCCTGACCGGGAGTTGACCGCTTCTCTCTACGGTGGGGACGAACGATACCGCCTGGCTCAGGAGATCATCCTGGGCATGGGAGGCGTCCGGATGCTCCGAGCGCTCGGGTACACGCAACTACAAAGATTTCACCTGAACGAAGGCCATGCCAGTCTCCTGACTCTGGAGCTGTTGCGAGAGCAGCGGGAGAGTGCTCCTCACGCGTGGGATTTCGATAGTGTCAGAAGCCGCTGTGTCTTCACAACGCACACACCCGTCCCGGCCGGTCACGATCAGTTCTCGTATGACCTGGTGAAGAGCGTTCTCGGGGAACCTGTGCCGCTGGAGCTCATGCGGATGCTGGGGGGCGGGGAACGCCTGAACATGACGCTTCTCGCGCTGAACCTGAGCCAGTACGTAAACGGAGTAGCGAAGAAGCACGGAGAAGTCTCACAAGAGATGTTTCCAGGCTATTCTATCGATTCCATCACCAATGGAGTTCATTCATTCACCTGGACCTGCGATAGCTTTAAGAAGCTCTACGATCGTCACATCGCCGGATGGGTCAATGATTCTTTCTCGCTCCGGTACGCCATCAGCATCCCGAAGAGCGAGATATGGGAGGCCCACGTTGAGGCCAAGGGGCGGTTGATCGAGGAGGTGCATCGGCGGACCGGGATGGCTTTGAAGCCTGACGTGCTCACCATCGGGTTTGCCCGACGCGCGACGCTATACAAGCGGACCGATCTGGTATTTTCCGATCCCGGTAAATTAATGGAGATCGCCGGCACCGTCGGCCCGATCCAACTCGTCTTTGCGGGGAAATCGCATCCGAAGGATGAGCCTGGGAAGGACCTGATTCGGCGAGTGTTTCATTTTGCACGGCAACTGAAGGATCAGATCTCAATCGCCTATCTTGAGAATTACGACATGGAGCTTGGCAGGCTGCTTACCTCCGGTGTAGACCTCTGGTTGAACACCCCCTTGCGTCCGCTGGAGGCCTCCGGCACCTCGGGCATGAAAGCTGCTCACAACGGGGTCCCAAGCTTCAGCGTTCTCGATGGCTGGTGGATTGAGGGTCATATCGAGGGTGTGACGGGATGGTCTATCGGGCCTGGTCTCACGAATCACTCTGATTCGGATTCGGTGAACGGCCGAGATGCTCAGGAGCTGTATCACAAGCTGCGAACGGTGATCGTCCCGATGTTTTACCGGGACCGGGACAGATGGCTCGATATCATGCGGCAAACGATCGCGTTTAATGCGTCGTTTTTCAACACGCACCGGATGGTCCAACAGTATGCCGCCAATGCGTATGTGTAGAATGATCGAGTCTCCCGGGGGAGAAGATTCGGTAAAGCGCGGAGCACTCCTGTCCAATGCGTCTTGATGGTGTAGGCGGCCTCCCGCATCGGCGCCAAGCGGCTGTGGGTGGCCCGGAAGAACAAGCGGCGGAGGAAGCGCTCCGCGTGCCGAAATTTACCTTGACTTCACTCGATTTTTGGCTAGAGTGAGCCCGAACGTAACCCGCTGAGAAATCTGACGCCAACCCCTACTGAGGTCTGAATGTTCGCATCGCCTGGTCCATTTGTCATGCAGATCGGCCCGCTTTCCATTCGTTGGTATGGCCTGCTCTTCGCCACCGCTGTCCTGCTGGGGACCACACTTGCGAACCGCGAGGCGATCCGCCGGGGGGAGGATCCTGATCAGCTCCTCAACGTTATCGTGTGCGGCGTGATGTGGGGCTTACTAGGCGCGCGGCTATACTACGTTCTGTTCAATTGGGGTTATTACGGCACGAGGCCGCTGAAGATCCTGGCGGTGTGGGAGGGGGGGCTCGCCATACACGGCGGTCTCCTGGCTGGGGCACTGGCTACGGCCATCTATACCGTCCGGAAGAAGCTGCCCGCGCTGACCTACATGGATATCATGGCCACTTCGCTTCCGCTCGGGCAGGCGATTGGTCGGTGGGGAAACTTTTTCAATCAGGAGGCCTTTGGGATCCCGACCGATCTGCCGTGGAAGCTTTACATCGAGCCGTACCACCGGCCGCCCGATCTGGCCGCCTTCGAGTATTTCCATCCGACGTTCCTGTACGAATCGTTGTGGAACCTCCTGGTCTTCGCGATTCTCTACCTCGTGCTTTGCCGGCGGCTAGAGCGGACCCCTGGCGCGCTGCTGCTCTGTTACGTGGGGTTGTACTCTATCGGCCGATTCTTCGTCGAAGGGCTCCGCATCGACAGTCTGATGCTGGGGCCCTTACGCGCGGCGCAGGTTATGAGCCTCGGCTTGATCGCCCTCTCTCTTACCGGACTTGCCTGGTTGCGTGTTGCTTCCAAGCGGTTTTAGCGCGGATAGGAGCAGGGTGATGGAGCGGATCGGCGTCGTCGGAGCCGGAGCCTGGGGGACCACGCTCGCCAAGCTGTTAGCCGAGAAAGGGCACTCGGTCAGCCTCTGGGTCCATGAGCGTGATCTCGCCGTGACAATGGCGAGGGAGCGCGAGAACAGCCTCTATCTGCCGGGGGTTAAACTGCCAGCGGCGCTTGAGATCACGGCTTCACTCACTGAGGTCGCCCGAGGCTGCTCGGCCCTTCTGCTGGTCACTCCTTCTCATGTGTTCCGTTCGGTGTTTACAAACCTACTTCCGTTCGTTGATCCATCTACGGTTTTGGTAAGCGCAACAAAGGGGCTAGAACCAATTAGTTGCATGACCATATCTCAGGTCATGCATGACGTCGCTCCCCACTTGAGGACGGTGGCCGTGCTCTCAGGTCCCACCTTCGCGAAGGAGGTGAGCGGAGGACTGCCAACGGCGGCGGTCGCGGCGTCTGAGGAGGCGGAAGCGGCTTTACGGGTTCAGGACTTGCTGAGCACCCCAACCTTTCGCGTGTATGCCGGGAGCGATCCGTTGGGCGTGGAGTTGGGGGGGGCGATCAAGAACGTGATTGCCATCGCCGCTGGGATAGTGGACGGTCTTGGACTGGGGCACAATGCGGTGGCTGCTCTCATCACAAGGGGGTTACGCGAAATGACCCGGCTGGGCGTCGCGATGGGCGCGCGCGCCGAGACATTCGCCGGGCTGGCTGGGCTTGGGGACCTCGTGCTGACATGTACCGGGGACCTCTCGCGAAACCGGCAACTTGGGCTGGCGCTGGGCAAGGGTGCGGCGCTCTCCGAGCTGCTACAGCGTAGCCCGACTGTGAAGGAAGGGGTCAATGCCTCGAAGGCTGCGGTCGAGCTTGCGCAGCGCTTCTCCGTAGACATGCCAATCTGCCGGGAAAGCTATGCCGTATTCTTCGAGCATCGATCGCCCCGGGAGGCGGTGGTGAGTCTCCTGAGCAGGGCGTTGAAATCTGAAGAGACGTAGAGGCGGGACGTGCCGTACGTACAGGTTGGGCGCACTCGTATCCACTTCGTTGAACAAGGTCCAAGTCTGGCGAGCCATCTGTCACCGATCGTCTTCATCCACGGGGCGGGTGGGAGCCATCAGGTGTGGCTCCAGCAGCTCAAGTCGTTGGGACGGCGGCGGAAGGCCATCGCCGTGGACCTCCCTGGGCATGGCGATTCGAACGGGAGCGGAGCCGATCGGATCGAGGCCTACCGCGACATCGTCAAGGGGTGTATCGCGGCCTTGGGTCTTGATCGAATCGTCATGGTGGGCCACTCGATGGGCGGGGCGATTACCCAGAGTATTGCCTTGGCCTACCCTGAGCTGCTTGCGGCGATTGTGCTGGTAGGGAGCGGAGTAAGGCTGCGGGTGCAGCCGCAGATCCTCGCGGGACTTCGAGACGACGCAGGGCGAGCGGTCGATCTGATAATCAAATTGGTGCACGCGCCAGGCACCCCGGCGGAGGTGCTGAAGCAGGATGCCGACGCTATGCTGCGCATCTCGATCCCAGTGATCGAGGGAGACCTTCTGGCGTGCGATGCCTTTGATCTCATGGAGCAGGTGAAGGCGGTCTCCATTCCAGCGCTTGTGATCTGCGGGACCGACGACCTGGTGACGCCACCCAAATACGCCGAGTATCTGCATAGCCAGATCAACGGATCGCAGCTTCAACTCGTTCCCGCTGCCAGCCACATGGTCATGATGGAGCAGCCGGACGAGGTGAACCGAGGCATTGAAGCCTTCCTCGATCGACTGGGCTGTTAACTACAAGGTAGATAGGCTGAAGGCTGAAGGCTGTTAGGGGTAATCACAGGGTTTCCGAAAGAAGAGTTACCGAGAAGGTCTTGAATCTACTGGGGTTCATTCCCCGCGGCTTGCCGCGAGTTCGTCATACCGGTGGAAGCCGGTATCCAGAGGGCCCGGCTGGATTCCGTGTCAAGCACGGAATGACGGGCCAGAACAGAAGACGATACCGAAGCAGCTTGCTGCGGGGTAGTTCATTGACTTGATTCGCGTCTTGCGAGCTTATGTGAGGCTCATGCTATGGCGCTATCACTCAAGCAGCTACAGGCGCGGCAGGCACGAGGGGTGACGCAGGTTAAGCGTGGGCGATGGTTAGTGAAAGCGGGGGTGAGGTGACGCCATGACCATCATTGAGGCTATTTACGCTGGCACTCAAGCTATTGAGTTCTTCTTAAGGGAATACGTTTTTGACACGTGGTTGGGACGCTGGGTAGACGAGTATTGGTTACTCATATTTTTCATATCACTTCTCATCTACACTTTCAAACGGCTTTTGGCTCTGAGAACTGAGCAGGAGATACGCGCACGACTCGCCTGGTATCGAGAAAGATTTGATCACGAGCTACGCGAGGGCAGAGCTGCTGGTGAGAATTGTATACGGGCGGAGCAGGCGGTGATAGAGCTTAGCTGGGTGTTGGAGGGGGGTGGTGTGGGAGGAGAATTGGGGGAGTGTTGGGGGAGGGAGTAAGGGGCTACTGAGAGCGGGGGTGAGGTGATGGAGACGCCTGTACACGAGGGCGCGATTGGAGGACACAATGGTAAAGAGAACTGAAAGAGGGTGGGCAGGACACTTTATTTGTGCGTCTCGCTGCATGTTTAGGCGCAACACTCTACTGGAAAACGGAAAGGAAGGGATTGTTGTCTCGACGGTTGGTGCGTTCCGCAGTAAGGAGGCACTAGACACTATTGGCGCAGGTGGGCGTTACTATGAAACGATGGCCTTTAAGTCGAAAAACGAAGGGCCGTATGTTGAGGCTGATACTTCAGAGCAACTATCGTTTGAATGTATAACCTTCAGTCTTCAGCCTTCAGTCTAAACGCCTAAGTAGTTACGTCTTCTGTTGCGCATCCGGTCGGCCGAACAGGCCGGCGAGCTCTTCGGTGCCTTCATGATCTGCAATCGCGAGCACCTCATCCCCAACTTCAAATCGGGTATCCCCGCGCGGAATGAGGAGCTGCCCGTCCCGGATGATGGTGGCGATCACCGAATCCGGCGGCAAGCGCAGGTCCTTGATAGCGATACCCAGAGCGCGGGCGCCCGGGGGGATCTTCTCCTCTACCAGGGAATAGCGGCCCCTCCGCAATTTGAGCAGTGTCATCATATCGCCGAGCGACATCTCTTCTTCGATCAGACTGCTAAAGATCTGCGCCTGGTTGAGGGCCACGTCTACGTGGAACTTCTCGTCGAAGAGCCAAGCGGTGCGGGGATTGTTGATCCAGCCGATAGTACGGGGCACCCGATAGAGGGTGCGGGCAAAGAAGCAGAGCGAGAGATTATCTTCATCGGAAGAGGTGCACGCAGCTAACACCTTCGCCCGACGGATATCGGCCCGTTCCAATACTTGTGGATCGGTGGGGTTGCCTTCGTAGATCACCTCGGTGGGCAACTCGTGGTGAAGACGTGAGAGGACGTCCCGTCGGTGCTCGATAAGTCGGACCTCGTGCTGGCGAGCCAGCAAGAGGGTGGCCAGGTGTGAAGCAGTTCGGCCTCCGCCGGCGATCAGCACAAACATGCTACCCCCCTTGCGGCGTCTGCAGCCGCTTACGCAACGTGTCGATCCCTGCCATGGTGGCGCTCAGGTGTACAATATCGCCCGCCTCGAGACGGTCCTCAGAAGAGGGGAGCATGGCCTTGCCTGCGCGGGACAACGCCACGGCCAGACACTCGCCTGCGGGAAGGAGATCCTGGAGGGACCGACCGTACCAAGCCTCAGGCACGACCAGTTCGTAGATCTCAACTTCGCCATTGCCTGCCGAGAATACGCATCGAGCGAACGAGGGGTATAGCAGTTCTTCGATGCGTTGTGCGCCCCAACTGGTCGAGCTGACCACTTGGAAGCCAAAGGCCTCATGTAAAGCTCGCCAGCGCGGATGATAGTTGCGGACGACGACCTGGGGTACGTGATAGACGGTCCGCGCCACGTGCGCTACCACCGCGTTAAGCGAGTCGGAGTTGGTGACGGCGGCGAGACCATCGGCTTGCTCAATGCCCGCTCGGCGCAGCACATCTGCGGCCAGCGCTTCACCTTGCACTGTGTGTCCACGGAACTCTGCGGACAGGTTACTCAGGGAGGCAGCTACCTGGTCGATTACCGCCACCTGATGTCCCTTCTGGAATAGCCGATAAGCCAGCTCTGTGCCTACCCGCCCACACCCCACGATAATGATATGCATAGCGTGTTCTGCTCCTCAGAAAATAGCATTCAGCGGTCAGCGCTCAGCCGTCAGCAAGATGAGGCAAACTAACCACAGAGGTCCAAGCTTTTGATTTGGAAATGGTCGGCCATTTTCGTTCTTTCCTTGTTGTTGCTGAAAGCTGACGGCTGACTGCTGAACGTAACTACTCAGGTAGATAGGCTGAAGGCTGAAGGCTTTTAGAAGTAAGTCATGCGTGATCATACAAAACTCCGAAAAGATCTTGAATGGCTCGATTCGTGCCTTGCGAGATAATGCAGAGCCTTCAGTCTTCAGCCTTCAGCCTAAACACCTGAGTAGTTACTGCTGAGTAGTTACTGCTGAACGCTTACTTTTACTCTATCTGATAGGGTACGTCAATAATCACGATCCCTGGCTTGAACAACAGCATTAGTCTGAGCAGCATCGCGGTCTGGTTGTGTAGGAGGTTGTGCCACCAGTGGCGGGGGACAAACTGCGGCACGACGATGGTGATAATCTCGTTCGGCTGGCGCCGTGCGGCAATCTCCTCGATATACCCCAATAAGGGTTCCAGGAACAACCGGTAAGGGGAATCAAGTACGACCAGGCGGATTCCATCGCCCCACGATTCCCATTTCCGATTCAGCGTCTCGGCCTCGACGGGGTCGGTGCAGATATGCACGGCCGTAATATCGTCGGACAATGTTCGGGCATAGCGGAGCGCCGCCAGCGTCCCGCGATGCACACCACTAATCGCCAGGATCACACGCTGACGCGAGATTCGAGGCGGCCCACCATACTGTTCCAATGAAAGGTGGGCGGCCAAGTCCCGGTAATGGGAATGGATGGCAGAGAATATCGCCACGAGAATCGGCACCAACAGGATCACGAGCCACGCCCCATCGCGAAACTTTGTGACGGTAAAGATCAGCATGACCCCGGCCGTACAGAGCGCGCCAAAGCCGTTGATCACCATCTTTAGTGCCCAGCGCGGGTCGTGACGGAGTATTGAGCCATGCTCTTGGGCTTCCTGCTCTGGCGAGAGATGTCCGGCCTTCCACCAGCGGTGCGCCATGCCGGCCTGGGCAAGCGTGAAGGAGAGGAAGACGCCAATGGCATAGAGCGGGATCAGCGCGTTGACGCTGGCCTGAAACAGCCAGATCAGGAGTGAGGCGATGAGGGCCAGCGCCACAATGCCTCGCGAGTAGACGAGTCGGCTTCCCCGGTAAGTGAGCGGCCGGGGCAAAAAGCCATCCGCCGCCAGCAGGGCGCTCAACCGCGGGAATCCGGCATAGGCCGTATTGGCCGCCATGATCAGGATAAGGGTTGTGGCGGCGATGGTGAAGATGTACAGGTAGCCCCGTCCCTCATGGGCCGTACGCGCCAGTTGCGAGATCACCGTTTCTGTCTCCGAAGGCGTCGCGCCCATTTTGCCGGCCAGGAAGGTAACGCCCAGGAACAGCGTGCCCAGAATGGCAGACATCCAGATCAGCGTGATGCCTGCATTGCGGCTACGTGGCTCCTTAAACGCAGGGACCCCGTTAGAGATAGCCTCCACCCCGGTCAGGGCTGTAGTGCCATTGGAAAAGGCATGGAGAATCAGGAAGAGTGAGATCGATTGCGCGACATGTTCCCTTCCCTGCGGCGGGTTCACTACGGTATGGAGGCTCCCCATCATGTACTGACTGAGGCCGCTGCCTATGGTCAGAAGCATCATAGCCAAGAAGAAATAGCTGGGTATAGCGAGAATCGCGCCGGATTCTTTGACGCCGCGCAGGTTGACGACCATCATGACCAGCACCATCCCGATGGCTAACGGCACTCGGTAGGGAAAAATTGACGGATACGCTGAGGTTAGTTGGGCCACGCCCGAAGCGACTGAAACGGCCACGGTGAGGATATAGTCGGTAAGCAGCGACGCGCCGGCGATCTTGGATGGGAATCCTCCCAGGTTGTCACGAGCCACAATGTAGGCTCCGCCGCCTCCTGGATAGGCATGTATCGTCTGCAAATACGAGAGCGTGACAATGGCCAGCAGTGCCACTATGGCCAGCGAGATCGGAAGGGCGTAGACGAGTGCGGCGGTTCCAGCGGCGGCCAGGACGAACAGAATCTCATCGGTCGCGTATGCGGTCGATGACAGCGCGTCGGAGGCGAAGACGGCCAAGCCGACCGTCTTTCCGATGGCCTGATCAGGGGCATCGGCGGTCCGGAGTGGACGCCCGATCAGCCAACTTCGCCACGAGCGAGGCGGCTGGTGTTCGGCGGTTCGCCGCAAGACGGTCGTTCCGCTCTCTTCCTCGATTGTAGGCACAGATTGCCTCACGGTACAGTATGCTCGGATCAGCGAGGCTCGTTGGTCACCTTGGCGCCAGCACGCCTGTTAGGATGCTATCCCGGTCAGCGTATTTCGTCAAGTTGGCGGGCGCAATGAAGACCTTCGCTCTCACAGGCATGTTCGTGTGATAGCATGGAGCACGCAGGGTATGGAGTTCAGCAAAACCGGCTCAATCTAGTCACTCTTCCTGAGCCTGTCAAGTATTATTGCGCCCAAGTAACTACTCAGGTAGATAGACTGTAGGCTTTTAGACTGTAGGAACGCGCCATGCGAGACCATGCCAAGCTCAGAGCGTTTGAACTGGCCGACGAAGTGCGCCTTGATTCGGTCCATGCGCAAAGACTAACAGCCTTCAGCCTACAGCCTAAACACCTGAGTAGTTACGCGTCCAGAGACAACCGGCACAATGCGCCCGAGATGGGAGGAGTCGATGAGCCTGCATGAAGGGATGACGTGTGAGAGGGCCTGGAGGGTGACCGGGGCCGAGGCGGCCGACCGGCATGGCAACCCGTTGGTCCATGTGCTTACCACGCCGGTTGTGGTCGAGTGGATGGAGGAGGTGGCGACAGCCAGCGTGCAGCCGCATCTGTCGGATGGGCAGGGCACAGTCGGCAGCATCATAAAGATGACGCACCTGGCGCCAACCCCGATCGGGCTTATGGTGAAGGTGGTGGCGACACTGACGCAGATTGATGGACGGCGTCTCACTTTCCGGATCGAGGCCTTCGACGAGGTGGAGAAGATTGCCGAGTGTCAGCACGAGCGGGTCATTGTTGACCTCACACGCTTCCACGCGAAGGCCGGAAAAAAGGTGGGAGAGGGGCGAGGGCCTCGTGAGTAAAGCTGTTGGATCTGCCGTCTAAGAGTTCCCTTGACAGTTTCCGCTAGCGGGCAAATAATACCTTTTCAGATTCGGGGTGCGCCTCACAATGGCGAGGATAGTAGGAGCGTAGTGGCGAATGCCGTTCTAAGGATCGATGGATCATACGGTGAGGGGGCGATAGCGGCGGACCGCACCCATGCCAGCGCGCCGCACGAAGACAAGTCGCACGCAGACAGGTGAAGTAGCGCATGGTCAGGAAGGCGAAGACGACCGATGTTCCGGCAATTGCGCGCTTGGTGAATGCCTACGCCGGCAAGGGCGAACTGTTACCACTGGCGCCGCAGGAGCTCTACGATCGGGTCGGCGATTTTCAGGTCTTTGAGCAGGACGGGCTAATTGCCGGAGTGTGCTCGCTCTTCGTTTACGGGGCAGACCTGGCTGAGGTTCGATCGCTGGCCGTCTGGCCGGAGTACCAGGGGAAGGGGATCGGTCGGGCAGTGACCGAGGCCTGCATCGCCACAGCGAAAGACCTCCCGATGAGGCGAGTCTTTGCCCTGACCTATAAGCCGACTTTCTTTGAGCGCCTTGGATTTCACGTAGTTGACAAGTTGACACTGCCAGAGAAGGTGTGGAAGGATTGCCTCAATTGCAGCAAGTTGTACCGCTGCGACGAAGTGGCGGTCCTCCTCGAACTGTAATGGGGATGAGGCAACTACTCAGGTGTTTAGGCTGTAGGCTGAAGGCTGTTAGTAGTTGCGCACGGACCGAATCAGGGCGCTTCGTCGGCCAGTTCACGCGCTCTCGGCTTGGTATGGTCTCGCATGGTGCGTTCCTACAGTCTAAAAGCCTACAGTCTATCTACCTGAGTAGTTACGGGATGATAGGATAGCCGCTATGAACCGCTCCTCATCCGGAGGCCGTTATCAGATCTTTATCGTTTCCGACGCCACCGGCGCCACCGCGGAACTGGTTGTCCGTGCCGCGCTGGCTCAGTTTCAGGTGGCAGAGGTGGAGATCTGCCGTCTTCCCAATATCCGGACGGTGGGTGAGGTGCGACGTGCGATTGAGACTGCCCAAGCGAACAAAGGGATCATTGTGCATACCCTGGTGTCAGAGGAGCTTAGGCATGTCCTGTTACGGGAGGGACGGGAGCGAGGGGTAGAGACCATCGACCTGATCGGGCCGCTGCTGCTTCGCCTGAGCAACCAGTTGTGTATGCCCCCGCTTGTGCAGCCCGGTCTATTCCGACAACTAGGGCAGGAGTCCCTCCAACGAATCGAGGCTATCGAATATACTTTCAAGCACGACGACGGCCAGGACCCGCTTGGCCTAGACCGCGCCGAGATCGTCTTCGTCGGCGTCTCACGAACCTCCAAGACTCCGTTGAGCCTCTACCTGGCGGGAAAGGGGTGGCGAGTTGCGAACGTCCCCGTGATCTTACATCTTCCGCTGCCAGGCCGGTTGATGACGATCGATCAGGGCCGAATCGTTGGGCTCATTGTGGGGGTGGAACGGCTGGTGGATCTGCGGCGGGACAGACTCGAGCGCAAGCTTGCGCCTGCGGCTGAAGCCTACGCGAAGGTGGAGGATGTGCGCGCTGAGCTTTCATACAGCCGGTCACTCTTCCGCAAGGCGGGCTGGCCGGTCATCGATATGAGCTGCAAATCGATCGAGGAGGCGGCTAGCGAGGTGCTTACACTGGTCGCCACTCCAGAAACGCCGCAGCCGGTCGAGCGTAAGGGTGTCGGCAACCGTCGGAAGAGTGGAGGAAGCAAATAGCCTGGCGTTCAAGGCCGGTCTCACAGCGATAATATTAAAGGGGGGTGGATGGCAAAGCCGCAGATCGCGAAATCGCAAATCAAGAAAGAGGCTAACCAAAAGGCAAAGCAGGAACGTGCTGAGGCGGAAAGAGCGAAGCGACGTCAGGGGGTTATGGGGCAGATCGGGCTCTATTCCGCCATTGCGGTCGTTCTGATGGTTGCCGCCTATTGGGGTTACGGCAAGATGACGGAGAAGGTGAGCTGGACCTCCGTTGCGACCCTGCCGAGCCCCCACGTTGCCCTCGGTACCCCTCATCCGCCGTACAATAGCGATCCACCAACCTCTGGACCTCATGCTGCCGGGGTGGCAAAATGGGGCGTTCACAGCGAACCGGTCCCGAAGGAGATGCAGGTTCACAATCTCGAAGATGGCGGCGTGGCGATCAACTACTTCTGTCAGGATTGCCCTGACCTGATCAAACAGCTCACCGCGATTGCCGAGCGGTACGATCACGTTATCCTTGCGCCATACACCGGACTGGATCGAAAGATTGCGCTGACGGCATGGGGCAGGATCGACAAGTTTGATGAGTTTGACGAGGCGCGGATCGTCAAGTTCATCAAAGCCCACATTGGGATTGACCACCACGGTAAGGGTCGCTAATCAGGACGTGACCCCGTCTCTGCCGTGTAGATGTTTCAGCGTAACTACTCGGGTAGATAGGCTGAAGACTGAAGGCTGTTAGGTGTAAGTCATGCGTGATCACGCAAAACTTCAGAAAGATCTTGAATCCACTGGGGGTTCATTCCCCGAGGCTTGCCGCGAGTTCGTCATACCGGCGGAAGCCGGTATCCATAGGGCCCGACTGGATTCCCCCCGTATCAAGTACGGGGCAGGCTTATCAAGCCCGGAATGACAATCAAAGCAAAGAGACTCAGGGGACATTACACTAAAAGCGCAGTATCGATCGGAGCCACAGACCGCCGGCCAACAAAAGCTTCCGGGGTTTACCAAGAGTGATATCCCCGCGGAAGACATCGTACTGTTGCGCTTCGATTCTGAGCAACAGGCGGTAGTAAATAGCCCGCATGATCTCTGCGGCCAGCAGCGACCGCTCATCCTCTGCCGACAACGCGGCTGAGGCTGCGTGAAAAAAGCCTCGGGCTCGCTCACACTGAAACTGCATCAGCTCCATGAAGGCGCGGTTGTATCGTCCGGCCAGCAGCTCTTCTTCAGAATATCCAAACTGCTTCAACTCATCCTGCGGAAGGTAGATCCGTCCTCGTTGTGCATCAACACCCACATCCCGAATAATGTTGGTCAGTTGAAAGGCAATGCCCAGTTGTTCGGCGTACGTCTTTGTCTGCGGATTGGTGTAGCCAAAGATTTCGATGCAGATGAGGCCTACAATCGACGCCACGCGGTAGCAGTACGGGTAGAGTTCGTCAAGCGTCGCATATCTGGCGCGCGTGAGATCCATCTCCATGCCATTGAGCAGCTCCTCGAAGTAGACCTTTGGGATATTGAACCGGCACGCGGCTTGGCCAACAGCCATGATGACAGGGGGCCCAACGCCGTCCTGAAAGTAGGTATCGAGCGCTTTTCTCCATCGGGTCAGCGCGGCCGAGGGATCGCCTCCAGCCTTTGACTCATCCACCAGATCGTCGCTCAACCGACAGAAGGCGTAGACGGCGTACATCGCCTCGCGTTTTGGCTTTGGGAGGAAGAGAAAGGAGTAGTAGAAGTTCGAGCCGCTCTTTTTGGTTACCTGGCGGCTGACGCTTCGAAGGTCATCTACCTGACTCATAGATCGTATTATAAGAAAATCAGGTCCCAGAGGCAAATGGCAATCACTGGTATCAGTGTAACTACCCAGGTGTTTAGGCTGAAGGCTGAAGACTGAAGGTTATAAATATCTCGCAAGACACGAATCGAGCCGTTCAAGACCTTCTCGGTTCCTACCACTAACAGCCTTCAGCCTTCAGTCTATCTACCTGTAGTTACAAAAGAAGTTGACACTCCTGCCTCTTCTAGCCTTATAATGATGGGCCTTCAATAGATAAGACATTGGTGCTTCGATAGAATATGCGGAGAAAGGAGAGCAGGATGGATCACTGGTTGCGAATCGGCAGGATGTGTCGAGTGGCGTTAGCGGTTGTCGCGATAAGCGCTTCTGCAGTGGGTGCGGCGGAGCAGGAGAACGCCATCGTCAAGGAGGAATTTTTGGTGCAGGGCAGGGATCAGGGGGTCAAACTGTTCGTTCGAGAGAAGCGGCTCTCGAACTTGCCAAAGATTACCAAAGAGAATGTGGTCCTGTTCGTCCATGGTCTTCCAGGCCCTGGCTCAGTCATTTTTGACCTTGCGCTTCCCGGATATTCCTGGTTGGAGTATGTGGCCGAACGCGGCTTTGACGCTTTTACCGTGGATATCAGGGGATTCGGACGCTCGACCAGGCCACCGGAAATGAAGGAATCTCCGGAACAGAACCTTCCCCTGGTTCGAGCGGATCAGGTGATGCGGGATATTGATGTTGCCGTCGATTACATCCGTTCCAAGCGAAAGGTGGATAAAGTCAACATCATCGGACACTCTATTGGCGCTTCCTGGTCCGCCCTGTATGCGACGATGCATCCGGAAAAGGTGAATAAACTGGTGATGTACGGGGCGATTTATGGGAAGAATTCTACCTTCGTCAGTACGTTCGGCGACCCGACCAACACCGATCGACCGCATTTTGAAATGGGGGCCTATCGCTATCTATCTCGGAAGGCAATGCTTGAGCAGTGGGATGGATGGATCAAGGCGGAACTCCAGGATGACTGGCGAGACAGGGAGGTCATTGATGCTTGGATCAGCACACTCTTGAACTCCGACCCCACAGCCAAACAACGCACTCCGGAATCGATCCAGGTTCCCAACGGCCCGTACATCGATTGGCACGAAATCCACGCGGGCCGATCGTTGTTCGATCCAGCGAGGATCAAGGCACCGACCATGATCGTTCGAGGGAGCGCCGAAGAGTTGATAAGCAACGAGGCCGCTGAAGAGCTCCTCCAGAAGCTCACATCGGCGCCATCCAAGCGGCGCTTGGACATTGGGGATTCAACCCATTACGCCATACTGGAGAAGAACCGCCTCCTACTCTATCGAGGCGTTCAGAACTTCCTGGAGGAGTAAAGCCGCGCATCGTCCTTGAAGCAAGGGAGGACGATGCGCTATTATACGCGTGTAGTGACTTACTGCGAGGGCATGCGGTTTCCTCTGTTGCGGTTGATGCGGCGATACATCGTCAAACTTGGGAAGGGAAGGTATGATATCGAAAGAGGAGTTCCAGGATCCATTTGATCGCATCACCCCGGGAACGGCCAAGGGGCTGATCGATAAAGGGGGCATGGTCGTGGTCGATGTGCGGGAGTCGGCGGAGTGGAGCCAGGGGCATATCGCCGAGTCCGTGCATATCCCTCTGGGAACGCTGATGAATCGCCCGCGAGAGCTGCTCCAGCAGGACGGCATCATCTTCGTGTGCGCCGAAGGAATCCGGAGCGCAGTGGCCTGCGAGGTTGCGGCGGCCATCGGTAGGACGCAGATCTACAACCTTGAAGGGGGAACCATTGCCTGGCTCAAGCAAGGCTACCCCCTCACGCGATGATCCCGATCCGTTTCCCGTCACCCAACTGCAATACTGTTCACTTAAGCCCCACGCCGTTCGCCCTGAGCTTGTCGAAGGGTAATTGTGGTTCGACAGGCTCACCACGAACGGCTAAAGTGAACAGCATTGAACCTAACTGCGGGTGCTGATGTCTGCGCCGCTGCAGATCCGCTTTGGGACGGACGGTTGGCGGGGAGTCATCGCCAGGGATTTCACCTTTGAGGGCGTTCGACTGGTTGCCGGCGCTGTAGCTGCAACCCTTCGAGCGAGCCATCCTGAAGGCCAGCGCTTCCTCGTCGCCGTCGGTCACGATACCCGCTTTCTCTCCCGTCGGTTCGCGCAGACAGCAGCTGACGCTCTTACCGCTCTCGGCGTAGAGGTTCGCCTCACGACCTCTCACGTTACCACCCCAATGTTGGCGTGCGCTATCCCGGTTCTCAAGGCGCGGGGTGGACTGATGGTCACTGCCAGTCACAATCCTCCATCCTACAACGGGTTGAAAGTCCGCATAGCCGATGGCGGCTGCGCGACGACGACCTTGACCGATCAGATCGAGGTAGAGGTCCGTCGCCTCTCGGGAGATCTCGGGGTTCGGCCGGAGGGCGCCTCTCCTTCGACGGACCAGACGACAGTGGGCGCGATCAATCCATTCGATCCCCTCCCGCAGTATCAGGAGCGGCTACGTACTCTGGTCGATATGGAGCGTATCGGCCGCTCAGGAATTCATGTTGTCATCGATCCGATGTACGGGGCGGCGCAGGGCATTGTGGCGGCGATGCTTCGACAGATCGGTCTGAAGGCCGAGGAGATTCACGCGGAGATCAACCCGTGGTTTGGGGGGGTGCCTCCTGAACCGCTGGGCGCGAGTCTCGGAGAGCTCGCCGAACGGGTCAGGGATCTGAACGAGTCGAGAAAGATTGGGCTGGCCTTTGACGGCGACGGCGATCGCCTGGGGGTCATCGATGAGACTGGGTCATATGTCACGCCGCACCAGGTCTTTGCATTGCTGCTGCAGCATCTGGTAACCAGGCGCGGACTCTCTGGAACGGTGATCAAGAGCTTTTCCACCACCACGATGATCGACCGGTTGACGGCGAGCCATGGCCTGCGGCTTGCGGTCACCCCGATCGGATTCAAGCACATTGCCGAGGTCATGCGAGGGGAGCCGTTTCTGATCGGGGGAGAGGAGAGCGGGGGGATTGGGTTTGCCGGGCACATCCCTGAGCGGGATGGGATTGTCAGTGCGTTGCTGCTGCTGGAGTGTATGGCGACAGAAAAGAAACCGCTTGGGGTGTTACTCGGGGAGCTGGAGGCGAAGGTGGGACCCCATTGCTATCGGCGTCTTGACCTGCAACTGGCTCGGTCTGAAGACGGGGCGGAACTCGGGCGACGCGTTGCGAGCGACCCACCAACCCATATCGACGAGTGGCGAGTGAAAGAGGTTCAGACCCTGGATGGCGTGAAGCTGGTCGGGGCAGACGGAGGCTGGCTGCTCATCCGGCCGTCAGGGACAGAGCCCGTGCTTCGCCTCTACGCCGAGGCGCCGACCCAGAGCCAGGTTTCTAGATTGCTCGACTGGGCGAAGGCGTGCGCCGATAAGATTCAGAGGAATATGCCGTGAGGCGCTACCGCACCACGACGTATGAAACGGCAACTTCGCCCCCCCATCCTCACCTTCCCCCTCATGGGGGGAAGGGACATCTCAGGCAGACTCCTCCCCCTTCGGAGGGGGAGGATTAAGGTGGGGGGGATTTTCTGAGGAATTACTCATCCTATGATTAGTGCTCTCAAAACAAACCTGACGAAATCGCTTCTGACCGCCATCAAGCAGGCTGGTTTAGAGAGCGGGCTTGCGCAGGATGCTCCCGCACAGCTTACGTGGGAATATCCGAGCGACCAGGCCTTCGGCGATCTCTCTACCACGCTGGCCTTCGGCCTGGCGAAAGCGCTGAGGCAGAAGCCTCGCGAGATCGCGCTCCAGATTGCCGCCTCAGCAACATTTCCTTCCGATCTGGTCGATCGCGTCGAGGTGGCGGGCGCCGGCTATCTGAACTTCTTTATCGCCAGGCCGTTCTGGCGTCATCTCGTTCAGGAGATCCTCCGAGCTGGATCGACGTACGGCAGGGCTGATGTCGGCGGCGGGCGCCGCGTACTCGTGGAGTTTGTCAGCGCGAATCCGACCGGCCCGCTCGTCGTGGTCAGTGCCAGGGCCGCGGCGATCGGTGATGCCATCGCTAGGCTCTTAGAGGCCATCGGGCATCGGCCGTACCGCGAGTACTATGTGAACGATGCGGGGAACCAATTCCGCAACCTCGCGTTGGCGATGGAGGTGCGGTGCCGTCAGCGCCTGGGTGAGGACTGCCCCATGCCAGAGGAGGCCTATCCGGGTGACTATCTGATCGATCTGGCCCGCGAGTTTCTGGAGCAGCACGGGCCCGAGGCGCTCTTAGCGCCGGAGCCGGAGCGCCGCGATCGACTGGGTCGCTTTGCGGTCGAGCGGATCCTCCGCTGGCAGCGGGCCTCGCTTGAGGCATACGGGGTCACCTTTGATGGGTGGTTTAGCGAGCGGGCCCTGCGGGAACGCCGCGAGCCAGAGCGGGTGATGGAGGCGCTGCGGGAGCGCGGCTTCCTCTATGAGCATGAGAGCGCCCTGTGGTTTCGCTCGACCGCCTTTGGCGATGATAAAGACCGGGTCCTTGTGAAGGGCGACGGCGATATCACTTATTTTCTTCCGGACATCGCCTATCACCAGGACAAGTTCGCTCGCGGGTTTGACCAGGTGATCGATCTCTGGGGCCCGGACCACCATGGCTACATTGCGCGGATGCGGGCTGCAATGCAGGCGCTCGACCATCCTCCCGAGGCGTTCAGGGTCCTGATCGTGCAGCTCGTCCGTTTAATGCGAGGGACCGAGCAGGTCCGGATGTCCAAGCGATCCGGGCAGTTCGTGATGATGGACGAGCTGGTTGAGGAGGTGGGCCGTGATGCGGCGCGCTTCATCTTTCTCACCAGACGGTGCGACAGCCATTTGGACTTTGACCTGGAGCTCGCCAAGTCGGCGTCCGAGGAAAACCCCGTCTACTACGTGCAGTACGCGCACACACGCCTGTGCAGCATTCTCCGGCAGGCGGCAAAGGCTCAGTTTCCAGCTCCCACCCCAGAGGATGCCCTCGAGTCGCTCGATCTGCAGGAAGAGATCGGGTTGATTAAGCAACTGGCGCTCTACCCGGAACTGGTGATCGGGGCGGCGCAGGCGCTGGAGCCGCACAGACTCACCACCTATCTGCACGACCTCGCCGCGCAGTTTCATGGCTACTATACCCGCCATCGCATTATCTCCGCCGATAGGAATCTCACGCGCGCTCGCCTGGCGCTGGTGGCTGCCCTTCGCGTGGTCATGGCCAACGCGCTTGGGTTGCTGGGCGTCTCCGCTCCCGAACGGATGTAGTTGCACGGTCACGATTACGCAATTCTTTCCTCGCCCCTCTCTCAACTTCTTGATATCACTAAGCATTTCTTAAATAAGGGATTGTCGCACTAAAACATACTTGACAACACATCGGTGATGTGCTTTAGTGATGTTATAGGAGGTGCGTCATGGCACGCGTAAACGTTTTCTTGAAAGATGCATTGCTCGATGAGATCAACGAGGAGGCGAAAGATGAGGGAACCAATCGCAGCGCTCTCATTCAGGCTGCGCTAGAAGAATACTTGCAGGCGAAACGGAAGAAGCGGGAAGAAGAGGAAAAGCGGGAGAAGATGCAGGAGGCCTCCCATAGGATTGATGACCTGGCTAAAGAGCTTGGGGATTGGGATCCCGTAGCGATCATTCGCCGCTTCCGCGATACAAATTTAAAGGGAGATCGATGATACCCGCATATCACCAGGGTTACGTGGTAGATGCGTCGGTTCTCATTAAATGGTTTGTTGAGCACGATGAACCTGACCGAGACCGGGCTCTGGCGCTCAAAGAGTTCCATGTATCAGGGCGCTGCACCATCTATGTGACGGAACTCACCTTCTTGGAGGTTCTCAACGCGATCCGCTTCGGTTCAAGGGCCAAGGAGGAGCATGGAGCAAGAGCCATAGCCGGGCTTGAAGGGTTACACCTCAATGTCACAGATACTGATTTTCAACTACTGCGTAAAGCCAACGCCATTGCCTGGGCCTACAAGATCACCATCTATGACGCCCTCTATGTGGCTCTTGGTGAGCAACTGGGATACCCGCTCATCACTGCCGACGAGGTCATGGTGAAAAAGCTGAGGGGTCATAGCATTGTCGTGCCGTTACGCGAATTGGAGGTCAAGAACTGACAAACTCACAAGATTATGGGGGCTGACCCCTGGCTACACGATATGTTGCCTAGCCTCCCCCTTTCTTTGTGCAACTCCACGGCTTCTCTGATAATTCTGATTTGAGACCTCATGGGAAAGAAGAGCAGCCGAAAAAAGGGCAGAACGAAGTGGATTCGCCCAACGCCCGATGAAGTTGTTAGCCGTGGGCCACTGAGTATCGCCCGCTATGGGCGAAGTGTTTTGCTCTCGAACCAGTCGACCCCGGAAGAGCACCGCGAGTTTCTGAGGAGAGCGGCGGACGCGAACAGGAGAATTCACGAGGAGCTGGCAGAGAAAGTTGGCAACCTCCAGGACCTGATCCACAAGTACGATGCTGTTCTGCTGCTGCACCGCGCCGCCTACGTGCTGCTGCCTCTATTCTTGAAGTACCGCTCTGAGAACGAGTTTGGTCCTGAAGAGTCATTCTCTCTGCCGGGCGTGGAGTATTTGCAGTACCTGATCGCGCGAACAGAAGCGAACACGACCGGGGCTGAGCCGACTGAGGAAGAGTGGGAGGCGGTCTGGTCGCTCACGCTCGATGTCCTGCGTCTAACACAACAGTATCTCTTTACAAGAAGGACTGAGGCGACTCCGCCTTCTGAAATCGACGACCTTCGATTTCATTTGGACACGGCTAGGCTAGCGATCCGGGTCCAACGCTATCCCTTCTTCCTTCGGGACTATTGGAAAGACTCACTGTTTCCCTACGAGCCGTGGATCAAGAAGCTCTATGGAATTAGCGTCGAGGACCTGATGCACGGACTACAGGCCCTCGAGGAGTATCAAAAGACAGGAGTGCTGGGCAGATACGCCGACGCCATGAGCGCTACGAATGCCCTGATGGAGCGCCTCAGAGAGAAAGGGTATGCCGTGGACTCAGACGCCACGGAAGAGAACATGGAGCGCACCAGACAAGCGGTTGCGTCACCCGAGTTTGCAGACGCTCATACCGAGGCGCAAGAGAAAGCTCGACTAACTTTCACGCCGGCAATCTTCGACATAACCGATTTGACGTCGCTTCCGAGATCACTTCTATCGACGTTGTCAGTCAGGCCAGGAGAAGCAGTTCTCCGAGATCCGACGCTAACAAAGCACGATGACCTGAGTCCGTTGTCCGACTCCCTTTGGCACTTCAAGCCGTTTCTCCAGGTCGGCGATCGGTTCTATTCGTTCTATCACTCAGGATTCGAAGATCGCATTGCCGAGATCATTGAAGGAGACCTTCTCAGCAAGAGAGCTGGCGACGGCACGATGATGGCGAAGAAACATTCGGATCACATCGAGAAGGTATCGAAGGAGCTCTTGAGTAGTGTGCTTCGACCGGATTTTGTCTTTGAGCAGGTCTATTATCCGAATCCCGACCGTCCTGGCGACCTGACCGAATTAGACATCATGTTGGGCGTCGATGATCTTCTCTTTCTCGTCGAAGTCAAATCCGGCGGCCTGTCGGGCGCGGCGAGCCGAGGCGCCCCGAAAAGCCTAGCGAGCGATCTTTCTGACCTGATCATCGCGGGCCAGCGTCAATCAGAAAGAGCTGAGCGTTACATCAAGTCCCAACCCGAAACTGTCTTCTACGATGAGTCAGGAAAGAACGTCGTACATAGACTGCGCATCGCCGACTACCGGAGAGTCTTTCGGGTTGTAGTTACCCGAGAGTTCCTTGGTTGGGTCGGCGCCAAGATCGCTGTGCTATCCATCCTCGACCCGGGACTCAGTAAGTCCTTTCCGTGGCACATATCAATTGATGACCTTCGAATCGTCGCCGAGCTCTTTATTGGTAAGGATCTCCAGTTCGTGCATTTCTTGGAGCAGCGACTCCAGGCATCATCAGAGACCGTCATGTCGCAGCATGACGAAATAGAGCATGTCGCCCTCTATCAGAAGCTGAACCAATACCACGAGCTGCCCATCAGAGGAATGGATCACATGTCGTTTGATCCTTCCTATATGAAGCACATCGACTTCTATTTTGCTGCACGTTACGCCGGCGAGTCTCCACGCGTTCCGGAACAGAACCTACCCCCAAAGATGAGCGGCTTCTTAGAAGCACTAAGTACATCTCGCTTGCCTGGGAGATTCGAGGTCGCCTCGATCCTCTTTTCTATGGGCCAAGAAGGCAGAGACGAGTTCGAAGCGAATCTCGTAGCTCTAGAGGGCAGACGGAGTGCAAGCAGACAGCCAAGTCTCCATCTGCCGTTCAGCAGCAACTCAATCGGGCTGAGTGTCACCCATGCCTCGGAAAACAACTTCAATGAGGAACTGGTCAGGTGCGCTGCGCGGATGCGACAAGGCGGCAGCACCAGATGGCTTGTGGTCCAACTAAAGAATCAGAGCACCTATCTCATAAGAAAGATTCGCATCATAACGCCTAGCACTTTCTCCGAAGCGGAGCTCTCTCGAGGCCGGTCACACATCGAGCAGCAAGTCATACATGCGACCTCGTCGCGGAAGATTGGCAGGAATGAGCATTGTCCGTGCGGCTCCGGGAGGAAATATAAAGCCTGCCACGGGCGATAGGATTCGGACCCGGCCGAAATCGATCGGAGGTTAGAGGGACAGGTCTTGCAATCACACAGGGGTCAGAAATTCGGGGTCAGACTTGAGTGTTGACTTATTGCTCGGGCCATCGACGATCCCTTGAACGGTTTCACCCAATTCGGGTACGATCTCAACGGTAATCTCCTCAGCGTGACCGATACCTGGGGCAGCGGACGACTTGGCGTTCGGCAGACGGAACCGTGCGAGGCGACGGGAGCAGATGGGCCAACGGGCAGGGAGCGGTGGAGTCGCATCTGAATTGGGAGCGAGGACGGATAAGGGCCGTTTATTCACGTGAGGGACTTCAATTGTTAACGTCAAAACCTGACCCTCAACCTCTCGCGAAGGTTCGACTAGGAACGATTCGAGCCTTTTTGTTTTTGCTTGACGGATAGTTAGCCGTGGTCTAGCCTCCACCCATTCCCCTAGCAAACTCATAGGAGTCCAACGACAGATGCCGGTTTTGCAGTTCAAAGGGAAGACCGCGATTGAGTGCTATCACCACACGATTTCGCACCATACCCTGGAGTTCGACGCCAAGCTGTCGGTCCTAGGGAAGGGCGAGAAGCCAGCACTCGACGGCAACCTCATCATCGAGGGTGACAACCTCATCGCCTTAAAGGCCCTTCTTCCCACCCACGCGGGACGGATCAAGTGTATCTATATTGATCCGCCATACAATACCGGCAATGAAGGGTGGGTCTATAACGACAACCTCACTCAGCCGCAGTTCAAAGAGTGGATAGGGCGAGCGGTGGGCAAAGAGGGAGAGGACGCTACTCGCCACGATAAGTGGTGCTGCATGATGTATCCGCGCCTCCAGCTATTGAAGGAACTTCTTCGCGACGATGGGGCCATATTCATCAGTATCGACGATAACGAAGTCCACAATCTGCGGATGATGATGGATGAGATTTTCGGCCCAGAAAACAGGCTGGGTGTGCTTATTTGGAAATCGAGAAACTTCCCGGACACTCGACCCAAAACGGGAGTTTCGGTTGACCACGAATACATCCTGGCGTATCGGAAATCCTCGGATGGTCGGCTTCTTGGAAAAAGGCGTAGTGAGACGAAATATTCCAATCCTGACAAGGATACACGTGGTGATTGGACAAGCTGTAGCCTTTTAGGCAAAGCGACTAAAGAACAGCGACCCAATCTTCACTACGACTTTGTTAACCCCAAAACTAAAGAGGTGTATCGATGTCCTCCGGCAACAGGATGGATTTGCAGTAAGACGACGATGGACCAAAAGATTGCCGAAGAAAGAATCTTTTGGCCACGAAAAGCAGGAGGACGGCCACGAGAGAAGGTGTTCCTTAAAGAACTGGAATCAGGCGTTCTCGGATTCCCGAGTGTGATTGACGGAGTCTTTACCAGCGACGGAACGGAAGAGATACGGCAAATATTTGGAGACCAGATCGGTACAGTATTACCTTTCCCGAAGCCGTCTCTACTTATTCGGGACTTGGTGGCACAGGTAGCCGTGGGAGACGATTTTGTTCTTGACTCTTTTGCCGGGTCCGGAACGACCGCTCATGCAGTATTGAGGCTGAACGAGGAAGACGGCGGCAACCGGAGGTTTATTCTTGTTCAGATTCCCTACGAAATGAAAGAGCAGGAGAAGAACAAGTTCAACATCTGCCAGAAGATCACAGCGGAGCGGGTCCGGCGGGTCATTCAGGGGTTTACGTATACGAGCCCGAAGGGTAAGAAAGAAAAAGTTACGGGGCTAGGCGGCTCCTTCGCCTATGTCTGCGTCGGCAAACCGCTCTTCGGTGAATACCGCGATTGGGGCAAGCAGTTGCCCGGCTATGACGATCTCGCCAAGTACATCTTTTATACGGAGACCAGCCGAGACTTCGACCGGAAGGCGATGAACGAGAAAACCGGGAAGATCGGTGAACATCACGGGACCAGTTACTATCTGCTCTACACTCCAGACGGTCAGGAAGACCGCCGATTGGACATGGAATGGCTCAAGGGTCTCGACAAGATGGAGAAGAACAGGAGCTTGGTGGTTTACTGTGAGAAAATTTGGGTGCACCGTGATGACCTGGCGAAGTTTGAGCAGAAAACGAAGCGGACGGTGCGGCCCATGATTGTCCCGTTCAACTTGAAGTAGCAATCCTCTCATGCAACTGAAGCGTTATCAGGAACGCGTCATAAGCGAAGTTAAACTCTTTCTGGACGCGTTGGCTTCGGAGCAAACGGCCGGGAGTCAGTACGCATCCTTGGCTGCTTGGGATAAAGCGAAGAAACTGTTTCATCTGCCCGGCGAGTATCGACCACGCAAGAACGGTCTAGGAAAAGACCTCCCTACGTGTTGCATCAAGGTACCCACCGGCGGCGGGAAGACTTTACTGGCTACTCAGATTCTTGGGCTTGTCTATCAAACTATTCTGAAGAACCGCAACGGCTCTGGGTTGGTGTTGTGGGTGGTTCCCAGCGATCAGATATACAAGGACACGCTCAAGGCGCTTCGCGACCGTAGGCACTTCTATCGCGAATCATTGGAGTTCGTGCTGTCACGCCGTATTGAGGTGTGGGAAAAGCACGAGATTTTTCGCCTGACGCCGGGGCAGTTACGCAGCAACCTAAATATCCTACTCCTGAAACTCGCCAGTACCAACCGCGAGACGCGCGAGCAGCTCAAGTTCTTCCGCGATAGCGGGGGCAACATCGTCCAGCATTTCCCGCCCGAAAATGATCCAGAAAAGCACGGGGCGCTCAAGGTTCAGTTCCTGAACCTAGACATGCTGGGGGATGACGACGACCAGGACGAGAGGTTGGTCAAAACCTCGCTAGGCAACTTGGTCCGTCTCTGCGAGCCGCCGGTCATCTTGGACGAAGGACACAAGGCCACCAGCGAGCTCGCTCGGAAGACCATTGAGGGATTCAATGCCTCAGTGGTGGTCGAACTGTCCGCCACGCCACATAAGGAAGCCAACGTCCTCGTTCGGGTAACCGGCAAAGAACTGCTTGGTGAACAGATGATCAAGTTGCCGATCAACATCGCCAACGCCAACCAGCCGTCTTGGAAGAATTGCCTGACGCAGGCGCGAGAAAAGAGAGAGCACTTAGCGAAACTCGCGGAGAAGCATTACAGGGAAAGCGAGAAACTCATTCGCCCGATCGTGCTGGTCCAAGTCGAACGGACAGGGAAGGACCAGCGGGACAGCGGCTTCGTCCACAGCGAAGACGTGAAGCAACATCTGATGCAGAGAGAGGGTGTCCATGAATCGGCCATCGCCATCAAGACCTCGGACACTGACGATATTGAGGGCATTGATCTCCTCGCCGAAGGATGCCGCGTGGAATGGATTATCACCAAGGCAGCCTTGCAGGAGGGATGGGATTGCCCCTTCGCCTATATCCTGGTCTCCCTGAACAACACCGGCAGCCAGCAGAGTATGACCCAACTGGTAGGGCGGGTGCTTCGGCAGCCGTATGTGGAGAGGACGCCGTTCGACGAGCTGAACGAGAGCTATGTGTTTTGTTTGCGGCGAAAGGCGGCGGATATTTCTCGTGAGGTCAAGAAGGCGCTGGAACAGGAGGGCTACGAAGGCGACGCGGCCAGCGTCGTTGACCGCAGTACGGACGACGGCAAAGCCGGACAGAAGCGCGTGACTACTATTCGTGAAGAATTCCGCCGTTACTATCGGGAGTTCGAGGGTAAGATTTATCTGCCCCGCTTTTGCGTCAAGCACGGAGACACGTACGATGTCCTCGACTATTTCCGGCATTTGCTCAGTCAGGTCGATGTCACACGGTTCGATTACGCCGGAATAGATTGGAACATGACGGCAGCGATCGAAGCGGCAAAGGATTCCATCTATCGCCTGACCCTTGAACAAGATGATCTTGAGCGTGTGGCGGAACGCGAATCTGTTACCCTGGAGACTGATGAGCAGGTGAAGGCCTGGTTGGTAGCCAGCCTGCCGTTTAATTACTTCAGCCAGAAGCAGCTACGGGAGATCGTCAGTCGGGTGACTGATCGTCTGTATCAGCTCACCCCGGAGCTTTCAGGCCGGTTGGGACTGGTTAAGTTTGAGGTGCGTGAAAAGATTGTCGGATTGATCCAGCGTGGGACGGACCGTCAAACGCAAGAAGCGTTCGAGGCGCTGTTCAAAAACAAACGGCTCGGCTTCTATCTTGAATGTGTGGAAGGGCGCTTTGAAATTCCACCCAAGATTGAGATACGGGGAACAAAGAAGCTGATACATGTCGATCACGAGCCGGTCCAACGGTCCCTCTTTGATTACGTGCCGGACGACCTCAATGAGTACGAGAAGTCGGTCGCACTGTATCTCGACAAGCATCCCGAAGTCCTGTGGTGGTATCGAAATCTCGTTGGTGTGGATTGTTTCTCGATCCAAGGCTACAAGCGGAATAAGATTTATCCGGATTTCGTGGTTCAACAGGGTCACAATAAAAAGCCGGTTGCCTCTGTGGTTGTGGTCGAAAGCAAGGGCAAGCATCTCAAAGGAAACGAAGACACAACCTACAAGCGGACGGTGGGCAGCTACTTTCAAAAAGTTGGCCAGAAAGTCCCCTGGCAGAAACTCGCGGAAGACTTCCGGGACGAGACATTCCGCTTTCAAGTCCTGGACGAGGGAGAATACGCGGATCGTGACTGGCGAGATGATCTAAAGAAGCTGCTCAATTCACCGGTCTAGCCGAATTGCAGAGGTGCTGGAGCCGCACAGGCTCACCATCTATCTGCACGACCTCGCCGCGCAGTTTCACGGCTACCATATACCCGCCATCGGATTATCTCCGCCGATAGGAATCTCGCGCATGCACGCCTGGCGCTTGTGGCCGCCCTTCGCGTGGTCATGGCCAACACGCTTGGGTTGCTTGGCGTCTCCGCTCCCGAACGGATGTAGCTTTCGCGTCGGGACATCAGGCTTCGCGGCGGCCTACTTCAGGCCCTCGGTAGTGTCCTAATTTGATTGGGCTGATTTTGCTCATGGCATGGATGTTGGTTAATACCTTATGGGGTAGCATATTTAACTTGTAGATAACATTTTTCTTGACAGCGTCGTCTGGGGGTATACTATAAAAAATCGCAATTAAGAGATATACCAATCAATGTTTGAGCAATGAGGGTATCGCATGAATCAGTATCCTTTGCTGTTCACTTTTCAGGATAAGGTATCGGGAGAGGGCTTTTTGGCAGGTATTACCGTTCATGGTCGCGGCTTAGCGGTCGAGGAATCTGACGGTTGGTGGATGTATGGCGTCCAGCCTGGCGACTTGTCGGCGGGAGGTGCCACATTCATGGAGGCGCAGCGCGAGTTTCGAAAAGCATTCACCGTCATTCTGTTCGATATTGCCGAAGACGCTAAGGACTTCAATTCGTTCAAGGCGGAAGTGGGTCGATTCTTCAAGGGGATAAATTGTCCAACAGAGGAAGAATGGCATGCCGCTGTTCTTGATGTTCGCGCTGGAAAGATCACGGCTGAGGCTCTTTCTAAGGGTCTCCAGAAAAGGCCCGCCAATTCCCCACGTTCCGTACAGGTGAAGCTGTTGCGTGTCTTCAACCCGAAGGATAACGTTTTAGAGCCGCAGATGGCCGTAGCCGCCTAGCGTGGTGGTCTTTGTCATCGTTCGGGCAGGTAGAGTTTAAGAACGTCTTGGCAATGCTCACTGCCTGTGCCCCAGGCTTCAGATACGAACGGAAAAAGCATCATTTTTGGGTTTATCACAATGGGCTTGTTTTTCGCGGATTGCCAACCGGTGAACACGGGGGACGGGATCCCGTAATTCAAATTGGACACGTCAGACAGATGACCCGTCTACTTGGAATTGAGTTGGAGTGCGCGAAAAGGCATTTGCCTCTTCTTCGGTAGCTCTTCTGGTCCACTTTATCCCCCCTAATAGATCAGCGACTCCCCACGCTTGATCCGCAATTCCCGCCGCCATCGCCGGAGTCACCCGCAGACTACCATGAACCCGCACAGGCCCTCTTTCATATTGACAGTATTAGCTCCTTTTGGTAGCGTGAGGGCGAGTTTTCCATAGAGATGAGCGGTCGCCACGGTGACCAAAAGGAGCGCAGATGGAGGAGTTCCACCGAATCAGTCGGTTGCCCCCGTATGTCTTTAATATCGTGAATGAGCTGAAGGTCAAGGCGCGCGCTCGTGGCGATGACATTATCGACTTCGGGATGGGCAACCCCGACCTGCCAACCCCTCCACACATCGTCGAGAAGCTCTGTGAGGCAGCCAGGAACCCTCGGAATCATCGGTACTCCGCATCGCGCGGGATTACGAAACTCCGGCTGGCCATCGCTGATTGGTATCGGCGGCGATATGGGGTTGAGATCGATCCCGAGCGGGAGGCGATTGCGACCATCGGCGCCAAGGAGGGACTTTCGCATCTGGCCTTGGCGGTAGTGGAACCCGGGGATGTTGCATTGGTGCCAAGTCCGACCTACCCGATCCACCCTTACTCCGTGATCATCGCCGGGGGGGACGTCCGCAGCGTTCGTCTTGAAGAGGGCACCGACTTCTATGGGGCGCTGATGGCTGCTCATCGGGAGAGCTGGCCACCGCCCAAGCTGCTGATCCTGAGCTTTCCCCACAACCCCACCACCGCTACCGTGGACCTCGCCTTTTTCGAAAAGGTGGTGGCGTTCGCTCAGGAGCACCACCTGATCCTGATCCACGATCTTGCCTACGCGGACCTGACCTTTGATGGCTATCAGGCACCAAGCCTCTTGCAAGTACCTGGGGCAAAGGAGATCGGGGTGGAGTTCTTTACGCTCTCCAAGAGCTACAACATGCCGGGCTGGCGGGTCGGTTTCTGTGTTGGCAATCCGCGGATCATCGCAGCCCTCACGCGGCTCAAGAGCTACCTGGATTACGGGATGTTCCAGCCGATCCAGATCGCGGCGATCGTCGCGCTGAACGGCCCGCAGGAATGCGTGGGGCAGACGGTTGAGATCTACCGGACGCGGCGCGATGCGCTGGTAGATGGGCTGAACCGGATCGGGTGGAATCTGTCGAAGCCGAAGGGAACCATGTTTGTCTGGGCAAAGATCCCTGAGTCGTACCGGACCATGGGGTCTCTGGAATTTTCGAAGTTCCTCCTCGACAAGGCGAAGGTTGCCGTGTCCCCGGGGATCGGATTCGGACAGTACGGGGACGAGTATGTGCGATTCGCCCTGGTGGAAAACGAACACCGGACCCGCCAGGCCATTCATGGCCTCAAGCGAGTGCTGTAAAAAGCAGCGATTAGCTGTCAGCCTCCAATAGCTGATTCTTGAATCCACTGGGGGTTCATTCCCTGCGGCTTGCCGTAAGTTCGTCATACCGGCAGAAGCCGGTATCCAGAGGGCCCGGCTGGATTCCCCCCCCGTATCGAGTACGGGGCAGGCCGTATCAAGTACGGGGCAGGCGTGTCAAGTACGGAATGACGGGCCAGAACAGAAGATGAAACCCCGCAGCTTGCTGCGGAGTCGTGCATTGCTGGCTGCTGATAGCTGAAAGCTGGTTTCTATGTCTACGCTGAGGTTCGATAAGTTTCGCGAGGAGTGCGGGGTGGTGGGGATCTATGGCCATTCGGAGGCCGCCAACCTCGCCTACCTGGCTCTGTATGCGCTCCAGCACAGGGGGCAGGAAAGCGCTGGGATTGCGGCCTCTGACGGTAAGTCTCTGCATCTCGAAAAGGCCATGGGGCTGGTTGCCGACGTCTTTTCTGAGACCAAGCTTCGCCGCCTCAGAGGGGCGATTGCCATAGGTCACGTCCGCTACTCCACGACCGGGACCTCGCAGGTCAAGAATGCGCAGCCGCTGCTGGCCGGCTACAAACGTGGTCAGCTTGCCCTTGCGCACAATGGTAATCTGACAAACGCCGAGAAGACCCGCGACAATCTCGAGGCGCAAGGGTCCATCTTCAACTCTACAACCGACAGCGAGGTGATCGTTCACCTGATTGCTCGCTCACGGGAGCCAAACCTACTGGAGGCTTCGGTCGATGCACTGAGCCAGGTTCGGGGTGCCTACTCCCTGGTCATCATGAACGATACCGAGTTGCTGGGGATCCGGGATCCCTACGGCTTTCGTCCTCTCTCGTTAGGCAAACTTGGTGAGGCGTGGGTCCTGGCGTCCGAAAGTTGCGCTTTCGATTTGATCGAGGCGGATTTCGTCCGCGACATAGAGCCAGGCGAATTCGTCCTGATCAATGAAAGTGGGGTCCACACGTTTTCTCCGTTCCCACCCGCACCGAAGTCTCAGTGTATCTTTGAGTATGTCTACTTCGCCAGGCCGGACAGCTTCTTATTTGGTCGGTCTGTCGCGGGGATTCGTAAAGAGCTTGGCAGACAATTGGCGCGGGAGTACCCGGTCGAGGCCGACGTGGTGATTCCTGTTCCCGATTCCGGAGTTCCGGCAGCGCTTGGTTTTGCCGAAGAGGCCCACATGCCGTTTGAACACGGCCTTATCCGCAATCACTATGTCGGTCGGACCTTTATCGAGCCTAAGCAGGCGATCAGGCATTTTGGGGTTAAGATCAAACTCAACGCCATCCGTGAGGTGTTAGAGGGAAAACGCGTCGTGGTGGTGGACGACTCTATTATCCGCGGAACCACCAGTCGGAAGATCGTGTCGATGATACGGGCGGCCGGGGCTACGGAGGTCCATGTACGGATCAGCTCCCCCCCCACGATTTTTCCCTGTTACTACGGGATTGACACCCCAACGCGCAAGGAGCTCATCGCCTCCACGCACGACGCAGAGGAGATTCGGCGGTACCTTCACGCCGACAGCCTGGGCTACCTGAGCCTGAAAGGATTGCACCAGTCCGCCGAGAAGGGAACCCAGGGTGGGGGGGGCTTCTGCAACGCGTGTTTCACCGGCTGCTACCCGGTTGCCTTTACCGAGGAGGATCAGGACCAGCTCGGCCTCTTTGGTAACTAGTGGAGCGTCTCACGCATGCCTTTACAATCCGTTCGTGGTGAGCCCTTCGGCTGGGCTCAGGACAGGCTTGTCGAACCCATGAACGCAACCCGTTGAAATGCTTCACCCTTAGACAGGCTCAGGGCGAACGGAATCTGGAAAGAAGCGTTGGATCCACTACGCTCAATAACTGACCATTGATCCCTATGATAGGAGACACGTTGTATGAGTGAAGCGAACGTTGCACTGCCAGCCTTTGGCCCGCAGGAATGGAAGATCCTTTGGTTAGTCCTGGTCTCGGCCTTTATCTCCCTGGGGTATGGGGCCTACCTGGCAAGAAAGACGATGCAAGAAGACCCTGGCAGCCAGGCGATGCAGGATGTGGCCAGGGCGATTGAAGAGGGGGCGATGGCCTATCTCGCGCGCCAGGTTAAGACGATGATCTGGTTCGTCATCGCCATCACAATCGGCCTCTTCTTCATGTATCGTACGCTTTATGAAGGGATGCTCCTACCTCTTGGCGTAGCGTTTGCCTTTCTCATGGGAGTCGCAGCCTCCTATGGCGCCGGATACGTCGGGATGTTGCTGGCCGTGAAAGGCAATGTGCGAACCGCCGCCGCCGCTCTCCATAGCTTCAAGAGCTCGCTGGAAATCGCCTTCAGGGCAGGGACCGTCTCGGGGATGTTCACCGTCGGCCTTGGGCTCCTGGGCGCGACCATCATCTTCCTGATGTTCAAAGAGAATGCGATGAAGATTCTGGTTGGCTTTGGCTTTGGTGGGTCGCTCGCCGCCCTGTTCATGCGTATGGGAGGAGGCATCTTCACCAAGGCGGCTGACGTGGGCGCCGATCTGGTCGGCAAGATTGAAAAGGGGATTCCGGAGGATGATCCGCGCAACGCCGCCACGATCGCCGACAATGTGGGCGACAATGTCGGCGACTGCGCCGGGATGGCTGCCGATGTCTTCGAGTCGTACGAGGTGACGCTGGTGGCGGCGATTATCCTGGGAGCCGGGGCCATGTTGGATAAGGACTTTGTCGAGTCGTTCGGCGGTACTGCCAGCGCCTCCAAGGTCGTCCTGGCCCTGATCATCTATCCCCTCTTGATCCGCGCCGTGGGTGTCTTCGGCTCGATCCTCGGCACCTGGTGCGTTCGGGGCAAGGATGATCCCGACATGAACCCGATGAAGCCGATCAACTTCGGCTTCTGGGTAGCTGCGCTCAGTTCGGTTGTCGGCTTTTTCATTGTGAGCTACTTTTACCTTGGCGACATCGTGAGCCCGAAGTACGGCACACTCTGGTGGCGCGTCTTTCTGGCCAATACGATGGGGATCGCCCTGGCGCTGGTGATCTCGTGGCTGACGGAGTATTTCACCGCGACCGACAAGAAGCCTGTGACCGAGATTGCCTATGCCAGCCGGACAGGGCCGGCGACGCTGATCCTCTCCGGGTTTGCCGCAGGCCTCGAGTCGAGCGTGTGGGCCATCCTGGCCATCGCCGCAACTATCTTTGGCGCATACAGCATCTTCGGTGGGAGCGTTTCGCTGTCAGCCTATGGGATCGCCCTGGCCGGGCTGGGGCTGCTGGCGACCACCGGCTTCGTGCTGGCCGAAGATACCTTCGGCCCCATTTCCGACAACGCCAGCGGCATCTTCGAGATGTCTGGCGCGCTGAAGAACGCCCCCAGGACGCCCTCTGGAATTGAGGCACATCGGATTGTCGCCAAGCTCGACGCGGTCGGCAATACGACCAAGGCCCTGACGAAAGGGCTGGCCATCGCCACCGCGGTCATCGCGGCCGTCTCCCTCTTCCGCTCCTTTATCGACGAGGCGCACCTCTTAGAGACGGGGATCCAGGTAAACCTGCCAGAGGTCTTCATCGGGTTCCTGATCGGTGGGGCGGTTCCGTTCCTCTTCTGCTCCTTTGCGATCCAGGCGGTGAGCCGGGCGGCCTTTCTTCTGGTTGAAGAGGTCCGTCGGCAGTTCCGGGAGAAGCCGGGGATCATGGAGTTTAAGGAGAAGCCCGACTACGGTCGGTGCGTGGAGATCGTGACGGCTGCGGCGCAGAAGGAACTGCTGGGACCGGGCGTCCTCTCGATTGTCAGCCCGATCCTGGTCGCGTTCGCCTTCGGCGCGCCTGCGCTTGGCGGCTTCCTTGCCGGAGCGATTCTCACCGGTCAGCTAATGGCGGTGTTCCTCGCGAATACCGGCGGGGCATGGGACAATGCCAAGAAGAAGATCGAGGAGGGGCTGTTCGGCGGCAAAGGAACTGACTGTCATAAGGCTGCGGTCATCGGCGATACGGTCGGCGATCCGTTCAAGGACACCGCAGGGCCGGCCATCAACCCGATGATCAAGGTCATGAACCTGGTCGCGATCCTGATCGCACCCTTGGCCATCCGTGAAATTGGGTTTGGCACTCGGTCTATTATCGTTTTGACCTGCGTGACCGTCCTGGGGCTGTCGGTGCTCTTCAGCAAGCGAGGCTCGATCGTGAAGGAGGATGACGTAGCGGACAAGGCTGAGGTCAGCCGCGCCCACTAGGCTACAGAACTTGCGCCTCCTATGCGGCAGGTGTGCTGCGTTCCTGCCTACGGACAAACGAGGATAGTGCGCCAGATGTCCTTTTCTTTTGATTGTCATTCCGTGCTTGACAAGCCTGCCCCGTACTGGATATGCGGGAATCCAGTCGGCCCTGTTGGATACCGGCTTCCGCCGGTATGACGAACTCGCGGCAAGCCGCAGGGTATCGACCCTCAACGAAAATGAACGTAAAGAAGTAACCATTCAGTGATAGGCGGGAAATCATTAAATAAAATGTGGTATGTTTTTATAAAATCCCCCTTAATCCCCCTTTTTCAAAGGGGGAAACGGATAGTCCCCCTCTTTGGAAAAGAGGGGCTAGAGCCTGCCCCGGCATGTATTAAGTCGGGGGGAGATTTTTCCACCCGTAACTGAGCTGAAGGTTATAAATTATCTCGCAAGGCACGAATCGAGCCATTCAAGACCTTTTCTGAGTTTTCTTTGATCGCGCATTACTCACCCCTAAAAGCCTTCAGCCTTCAGCCTATCTACCTGAGTAGTTACGTTGTGGTTTGTAAAAATCGTAGGGAGGGTTACCAATGGGCTTCCTTTCCGATCTGTTTTTAAAGCAGTCAGATTACGAACGGCAGCTTGAGGCAACGCATGCTCGGATGTTTGAGTCGATGATGGGCATACCGGCCAGTGAGGCACTACGCACCGCTAGAGACATGATCCATGACGCGAAAGAGGAGTTGAAACGCTCGAAGGCAGATGGCATGGCTCAAGATTCCGGAGATCAGTTGCTTCAACGAGAATCGACAGATCCGCTCATTAAAGAACAACTTGCCAGGAAGAGACAGGAAGGTGTGACTGATGCAGATATACGGTGGTGGTGGAATCTTCCTGCCATTGAGCGAGTACTCATCGAAAAGGTTGACGGGCTCCAGCGGTATACAATTTGTCTAAAAGGGTCAGGGGAGGGTCACACACCAGGGCAAGCGGCAGCAGCACTAAGGAAGCTTCACCCGATGTACGGCGATCCGGCTGACACGTCTGAGACTACAGGTGATGATAGACCGTTGCCATACGAGTTAAAGGATCGAGTGGACAGCTACATCCAGAAACGATTCCAGAACGATCCGCTCATCTACAAAAAGGAGATTGCCAACTCCTCCACCTTCAATGCGCTGGTCCGCAGAGGCATGCGAAGCGGTCAGATATGAAGGGGGAGGTAGAGGGTCAAATGCCGGCGGAGAGTATGCCTCTCCTCTTCTCCGCGTTGCGTCGCTGTCCGGTACTCGATACCGATGGGCAGCTTGTGGGTCACCTTAAGGACCTGATCCTCTTACCGTTGGGGGCCTTGCCCCCGGTGACCAAGCTCGCGATCCTGACATCCGAGAAGGAAGAGCTGATTTTGCCGTGGGAGGCTGTGGCGCGTATTGAGCGGGGGCCGGCGGCGATTCATCTGTCTCAAGCGGCTAAGGCGCTTCAGCCTGTTCCGTTGCGGCCTGAGGAGATGGAGCTGGCGCAGAGCCTCCTGGACCATAAGGTGGTGGATACCAAGCGCTGCAAGGTGATCCGGGTCAACGATCTTGAATTCCAGGAGGTAGAAGGGCGGCTGCAGCTTGTGGCGGTCGAGGCAGGTCTGCGTGGCCTACTCAGGCATCTCGGCTCCGAGGCAATGGCTGAGCAGATCGCGAGCCTGTTCAAGACCCACCTGGAACGTGAGACGATCTCCTGGGATGTTGTCGAGCCGGTAGAGACTGAGCTGACCAAGACCAAGCGACGCGCAACCTATGCCAAACTGGCGAAGCTGCATCCGGCTGACATCGCCGACATCATCGAGGAACTCAGTCCGAGCGAGCGAGCAGGGGTGTTGGAGTCCTTAGACGAAGAGACCGCCGCCGAGACGCTGACCGAGACGGAGCCGGAGGTTCAAGCCTCGATGGTCCAGATGATGGAGAGTGAGCAGGCCGCCGATATCCTGGAGCGCATGGAGCCTGATGAGGCGGCCGACATCTTGAGCGACCTGCCGGAGGCGAAGGCGCAGGAGCTCCTCGATACGATGGAGGAAGATGGTGCCCAGGATGTGGTTGAGCTGCTCACGCACGAGGAAGATACCGCCGGTGGGCTCATGACCACAGAGGCGTTTGCTCTGCGGCCAGACTTCCTAGTGGCCGACGTGATTGGTCGGCTCCGATCTGTGGAGGGGGCCGAGGCCGAGACTATCTACTACATCTACGTGACCGACGACCTGGATCGGCTGGTAGGGGTACTGAGCCTTCGGGAGCTGATCCTGGCCGACCAGAGCCAGCGGCTTGATGAGATCATGGAGCGGCAAACCATCAGTGTTCGGCCGGAGACCGGCCTGCGCGAGGTCACCGAGACCTTCACCAGGTACAATCTAATGGCCGTGCCGGTGGTGGATGAGGGGGGGGAGCTCAGAGGGATCGTCACTGTCGATGACGTCCTGAACCTACTCCTCCCGATGATATGGAAACAACGGGCAGCGAAAAAGTACATCTAACCGTTTCACCACCCAGGACACTCGATGCGGCTTTCGCGGATCAAGAAGCGGCGGATCCTCCGTTTCCTCGCCATCATGGGCCCGGGGATCATTACCGCCAGCGTCGATCAGGACGCGGGGGGGATCACGACCTATTCCCTTGCCGGCGCCCAGTTCGGCTATGGTCTGCTCTGGTCGCTGTTGTTCATCACCATCGCCCTCGGCATCGTCCAGGAGATGGGCTCGCGGATGGGGGTCGTGACCGGCAAGGGGTTGGCCGAGCTGATCCGCGAGCGGTTTGGGGTCCGGATCACTGTTGGCGTGATGGTGGTTCTCGTGCTGGCGAACCTGGCCAACACCGTTTCCGAATTCGCGGGCGTGGCGGCGAGCATGGAGATCTTTGGGTGGAGCCGATACGCAACGGTGCCGCTGGCCGCGCTCCTGGTGGGCTGGTTGGTCGTCAAGGGGACGTACCGCCTCGTGGAACGGATCTTCCTCGGCGCCAGCCTCTTCTATGTCGTCTATCTGGTGTCGGCCTTTCTGGCCAGCCCCAATTGGCCCACCGTCCTGCGGCAGACTGCCAGGCCAACCTTCCATATCGAGCGCGACTATCTCACTATGCTCATCACCCTCGTGGGAACCACCATTGCGCCCTGGATGCAGTTCTACATCCAGGCGTCGATCGTCGATAAGGGAGTTCGGCGCCAGGACTATGGGTACGTCAAGTTCGATGTTTGGACAGGCAGTATTGTCGCGTCAGCCGTGGCGTTCTTCATCATCGTGGCGTGCGGTGCCACCCTCAATGCGAACGGTATTCAGATCGAGACGGCCGAACAGGCTGCGATGGCGATCGAACCGTTCGCAGGCCAGTACGCCACGCTCCTTTTTGCCGTGGGTCTGCTGAACGCCTCCATCTTTTCCGCGGCCATCGTGCCCCTCTCCACCGCCTATGCGGTCTGCGAGGGGCTTGGCTGGCACACGGGCATCAATCGGACCTTTCGCGAGGCTCCCGGGTTCTTCAGCATCTACCTCAGCATGGTGGGCGCCGGCGCGCTGCTGATCCTCTGGCCCAAGGCGCCGCTCATCACCATCATGTATCTCTCCCAGACCTTAAACGGCATCCTGCTCCCGGCTGTCCTGGTCTTCATGCTCCTGCTGATCAACGACCGAAAGATCATGGGCGCGCAGGTGAACTCGCCGATCTCCAACCTAATCGGCTGGGGAACGGCCTTCGTGATAGTTGTGCTCACGCTCTTATTGCTGGTGACCTCAATTTTTTAGGGCGACCGGCCGAGGGCTTTTGCGTGACAGATTTCTGCTTGCAAGGGTAAAAAGGGCGGATGGCGGGCATGGGGCCAAAGCAGCGATATGCGTCAGCGATCAATGCGTGGCCGGTGGAGGAGCGCCCAGATCAAGGCGGCCTTGGAGTTGGTCCGCCGCCTGATGGCCGAGGAGAAGAAAGTCCTGGGCGCCTTGATTCGGTCTATGCGCAGCGGCTAACAGCCTTCAGCCTACAGCCTAAACACCTGAGTAGTTACTGCTGATGAAGGGCTGATCGAGCAATATGCAGCAGCCTTTGACGAACGCCGGACACGGTAAGGGGTAGAGCCGAGGAGGAGGTAGGGATGTTGTCTGATAGGGTTTTGTCGAGGATCGCAGGTATGGGAGGGTTGGTGGCCCTGTTGTGGCTGTCAGGGTGTCAGTTCCTGCCGCCAGAGCTCAGGTCGATAAAGTCTCCGATCAGGCTGTCTCCGCTCAAGCATGAGGTGACGGTTCAGTCTGCCCAGGGGATGGGTCCTGTGCCGTTCAAGATTGATCAAGCGAATGCTGGATCAGCAGAGGTGAGTCTCACTTTCTCAAATCCTACCGCCTCTACTATCCGGGTGGTCTGGACAGAGGGGATATTCATCACGGCAGACAGTATGTCGTACCCGATTGGGGTGAAGGCTGGGCCGGACGGGTCGTCAACGGAGCCCACCACCATTGAGCCCAATAGCACGATCCGGGTGACGGTCATCGCCCTCGCCAAAGACGGCAAGCCAGTGGCGTCAGGAGGCAAGTCGATCGAGGCGCCTTATCGGGTGGGGCTCAAGCTCACAGTTGAACGCTCGATCGAGCGATGGAGGGGCACGGTGTGGGTCTTTGTCTCGTAAAGTAATCCTCGCAACAAGAAGATATCATCGAGAGTGAGAAGGAGCGAGACAATGTGGGTAATGAGGAGAGAGGCAAGACGCGAAGGTCGCCATGTTCTCAAAAGCGCGGCGTTAATAGGCGGAGTTGTTTTAACGTGTGGTCTTCTAGCATTCCGGGTTGTGAGCGGGTGGAGCGCTGAGCCCCAGATGAGCAGTGAACATCACCATCATCCGGCGGTGACACCCCCACAGAAGACGATGGTGCAACCTGGCGGTCCAGTGAAGCAGCAGTCTGGCCTCGCGATGCCAAAAGGGTGGCAGTTTGCCATGCCGGCCGGAAATCATCACGCCGGGCGGCAGGTCTTTATCGACTTCGAATGCTTCAAGTGCCATGAAGTGCGTGGCGAAGACTTTCCCTCACCCAAAGCTGAACAAGGAGATGTGGGGTCTGTTCTCTCGGGGATGGGAGCAATGCACACGGCGGAGTATTTTGTCGAGGTGATGATCGATCCGAACGCCTCCGTGGCCTGGCGAATCAATCACCATAAGTCTGAAAATAAAGGATATCTCGGTCCTGATGGCAAATCAAAGATGCCCAGCTACAACGATTCGATGACCATCCAGCAGCTCATCGACGTAGTAGCCTACATGAAGAGTTTGACCGCTGGTGCGCACGCCCATTAAAAATCCCCCCAGTTCCCCCCCTTTGTAAAAGGGGGGTACGGGGGAATTTGGTATCGGAGATTTCACGAGCATGAGATCCGAGTGGCAAAGTGCGTTATACACCCGGCAGCGGAACTTCTTTGCGCAGGTCTACGAGTCGGGCGGGCTGACCCCCTGGCCTTCCACTGAACCGACACCGGCCGTCAGCCGCTTGTCGCATCTCCTGAAGCGGCGTAAGGGGGGTGGTCGGGTCCTCGACCTGGGTTGTGGCGAGGGACGGCACGTGCTCCTCTTCGCCAAGGCCGGACTCTTTACTGTTGGCCTTGATTATCTGGCTGCACCACTGAGGACAGTTGCGCAGCGAGCACGTGAGAAGCGACTCACTCCAAGGATCAGGCTTCTGCTAGGAGATGCCCTTGCACCGCCATTGAAGCCGGATAGTTTTGATGCGCTCGTGGACAGCGGAGTATTCCATCACATCAAGAAGGCCGACTGGCCGATCTATTTTGACCGCGTGCTGGGGCTTGTGAAGCCAGGGGGGTACTTCCACCTGACGGTCTTCAGCACCAAGTTCAAACACTATCCCGGAGAGCGGCGGACACGCAACTGGCAGGTCCACCGTAACCACTATGACCACTTCTTCGTCAAGCGCGACTTCGCCCAAATCTTCAGCGACCGGTGCGAGATCCTGGAGATCGAGGAGGAGCGCGAGGGACTGAACGGCTTCTTCCACGTCCTCATGCGGAAGCGTCCAACTTATGTGCGGCGCGCCGACCAGGGTCGTCCGTGCTGACATCTAGTCCTGGTTTGGGCCTCATTTTGGTCGTTGGTCTCCTTGTAGTGCCCCGCACCCCGTACCCCGCACTCCGCGCGTTGCCCTTGACTGATCTGTCTGCCGCCCTCGCCTGGCCGGTCGAGGCGGAGGCCGCAGTTGACATCGGCCGGACCATTGAGGACCCTCAGACGATTGAGATCATCGCGAAGCCGACCCTGCGCCGGCAGATTCCGCGGATTCGGTTTTCAGGAGATCGCCGAACCTACGAGTTCCTGGTGGGTCACCCGCCATTGGCGACGCAACTGGCCAGGCGCCTGCACCCACCCCTCGATCGGTACACCGTTACTCAGGTCGGGGAAGGCGTCTACACGGTCGAAGACCGTGGCGCCTTAAGAGGCGAAGCGAGGTTGATCACAGCGACTGGCGATCAGCGCATCTATCGGTTTCAGGGAGAGTTTCGATCCCTTGCGAACCTCCTCCGCTTTACCAGTCGGATGGTCCTGATCCTGCAGTATCGTGAAGTGCGGGAAGGGAGCCGGACCTCGATGGAGAGCGACCCGGAGTTCTACCTCCAGATCGATAATCCGTTCTTCCACTTCGTGACGAAGCTCCTGTCACCGCTCATTACCTCATTGATAGATAGGCGCGTGAACATAATAGTTGAGGCGACAAGCAAGCTCTTCGACCAGGTGCGCGCAGATCCCGAGGGGCTCTACCGGCAGATGGCTACGTGGCCAGAGGTCCAACCCGCAGACCTGGAGGCCTTTCGACAGGCCTTCCTTAGTAAGGAGGCACAAGCGCGATGACCCTGCGAGAGGCGATCGGTCAGCTCTTCATCCTTGGGTTTGAAGGTCACACGCCATCCGAGGCCCTCAAGACCTTCGTGCGCGACCTCACTCCCGGCGGCTTGATCCTGTTTGGGCGCAACCTTGGCGATCCGGAGGAGATTGCGGCTCTTACGAACGCACTACAAGTTGCCTCGCCGACCCCACTCTTTTTCGCTATTGACCAGGAAGGTGGGAAGGTTAGTCGCCTCGCACCCCCCTTTACCCGGTGGCTATCCGCCTCAGCGGTTGGAGCGGTTGGCTCGACCGAGCTGACCCATGCGGTGGCTTCCGCGATAGCCAGGGAGCTCATGGTGGTGGGGATCAACATGAATATGGCGCCGGTGCTTGATGTCCTGAGCAATCCGGCAAACCCGGTCATGGCGGGTCGATGCTACGGTTCAGACGCGCAGGTGGTGGCCCAACATGGGATCGCCTTTTACCGAGGGCTCGCGTCCGAGGGTGTGATTGCGGTAGGCAAGCACTTCCCTGGCCACGGTGATACGACAGTCGATTCTCACCTGGCGCTGCCAGTCGTGCCGCACGACGTTGGCCGCCTCTCGGCAGTAGAACTTGCCCCATTCGCATACGCAATCAAGGCAGGTATCCCGGCGCTGATGACGGCTCATCTCCTGCTGCCTGCCCTGGACCCGGAACATCCGGCCACGCTATCGCGACGTATTCTGACCGATCTGCTAAGGCAGGAATTGGGCTTTCGTAATCTGGTCATTAGTGACGACCTCTTGATGAAGGGGATCGCAGACAGCACCCATCCCGGTGAGGCGGCTGTTCGGTTCATTGAGGCCGGAGGCGATCTCATGCTGATCTGCGAGGACGAGGCAGCGCAACGACAGGCGCTTGTTGTCGTGACCGAGGCGGTAGAGACCGGGCGGCTATCCGAGGCGCGGGTGCTGGCTTCGTGCAAACGAATCGCCGATGCCAAGGCCCAGCACCTGCACCGTAAGATGGCAGCATCCACCGGGGAGATCCGCGCGGTTGTGGGCTGTGATGCCCACCGGCGCCTCGCCGAGAGCGTCGGGATGGACGACAAGGGGTCGTGAAGCGTCTAGGTCGAGCGGTTGGAGCTTTCTGCATGCTGGCGCTCACCGCGTGCAGTGCAGGTGCCGGTCTGCAAGTCCTTTCTGCCCCCACTGAAAAGATCCGCGTGGAGCGGAGCGCTCACATGTTGCTGAAGACGCTCCCGTTGAGTATTCGCCGAAGATCGTTCGCGTTCCACATCGTCGGCGACGATCGGGCCTCCGAATGGAATATCGCCCCAGGCATCATTTACATCAGCCAGCCGGCAGCTCATGATGCGTCCGACGACGAGTTGGCCCAGCTTATCGCCCACAGTCTCGGTCACGACCTGTTGGCCCATCCCGTCAGCAAAACGGATGTTTCAGACAGTCGCCAGGCCGCAGAGCTGACCGCTATCGCTGTTGTGCCTGGAGGTCTCCTGCTGACAGGAATTGTGGATGGAATGGTGGGGAGCAGAGAGTATACCCTAGGTCAGGAGATCAATGCAGAGCGCATCGGCCTACGGCTCTGGCTTCATAACGGTCGGCCGTGTACTATGTGGATTGCGTTACGTAAGAAGCAGAAGGAGCAGGGGAGGAGCTGGCATGAGCCGATCAAAGACGTACCCCCGCCCTTCGACGATCTCATTACCGCTGCGAAGGAGGAGTGCGTGGGGTAGCGGTGAAGAGCGGTGCGGGGAGAGTATAAGGGGGATTTGCTGCGCGGGACGTAGGGGCAGCCCTTGTGGCTGCCCTCAGTGCGACAGCAAGGTAATCAGTGGCGATGGGCTGTGCCGGCTGCCTCAACGAGAGCCCGAAAGAGCGCGAGCTGCTCGGGGTGGCGGGTAACCATCCGCTCGGGGTGCCAGTGGACGGCGAGAAGAAAGCGTCCAGCGCCCTCAACCCCCTCGATGACCCCGTCTGGAGCGACCGCGTTGACCGTAAGATTGGGCGCCAGGTCGCGGATGATCTGGTGGTGGGTGCTGGTCACGTCCAACTCTCGAACACCGAGCAACTGAGCGAGGCGAGAGCCTTCCATAATCGCCACCGCGTGGGCTGGCTCCCCGCGCCGCTCGCGAGGGCTCTGGTGGGCCGGGTCGGTCTCGTGCCGGTAAGAGAGGTCCTGATATAGGCTGCCGCCCAGGGCCACGTTGACGACCTGGAGGCCGCGGCAGATCCCTAAGAGCGGCAGGTCACGATTGCGGGCCGCACGAACCAACTCCATTTCGAAGCGATCGCGTTCTTCGTCGATCTCACCGCATCGTTCGAGAACGGTCTGTCCATAAAAGGAGGGGTGAATATCGGCCCCTCCGGTCAAGATGAGCCCGTCGATCGTCTCCAGGTATGCCTCGATCAGGGCAGGCTCCGCGGAGGCAACAGGAAGGATCAGCGGCAAGCCACCAGCGCCGAGGACGGCGCGGGAGTAACCTTCCAGTACCGCCTCCCACCGCTCTTCGTCATCCCGATAATGCCAGCTCGTGATTCCGATTCTCGGACGCATTGGTCATGCCCTCCGCACGACGCGGCCGGGTCTGGCACCGGTGTGCTCGCCGCTCTCAACGACCGGGACCCCGTTGACGAAGACGTGATGGATACCGGTGGGGTACTGTAACGGGGCCTCGTAGGTCGCCCTGTCCGACACGGTCGCCGAGTCGAAGAGGACAAGGTCGGCCGCGCAGCCAGGCTGCAGATGTCCCCGGTCCAGAATACCGAGCTTGCGGCAAGGATCCCAGGTCATCTTCCTGATGGCGGTTGGCAGATCGAGTAGACGCCTTTCCCGCACGAAGTGGCCCAGCACCCGCGGGAAGGTCCCGAAGGTTCTTGGATGAGGCCGACCATGACTGAGCGGACCTTCGTGTCCGCGACACCCGGAGTCTGACCCGATCATCGCATATGGCTGTGCTAGGATCGCCTCCAGGTTCTCTTCACACATGGTAAAGAAGATAGCATCGACCTGCATCTGCTCTGCTAGCAGCAGATCGAGGACGAAGTGGACCGGCTGCGTCTCGGCCAGTTTCGCCGCCTCAGCGACACGCAATCCCTCATACCGTCGATTCTCCTCGCGCGTGACCTCGGAGATCATCAGTCGGGACCAGTAATCAGGTGGGTAGTGCGTGGTCAGTTCCTGCGTAATCCGGGCGCGCGCTGCCGGGTTGCCTAACCGTTCGGTCCGATCCCGTTGCCCGCCTTCTAAGGCCCAATCCGGCAGGACCGCTTGAAGCCCGGTGTTGGAGGCAGTGTAGGGATACCGGTCGCAGGAAACGTCAAGGCCGCGTGCTCGCGCCTCTTCAATACGCCGAAGCGCCTCGTGAAGCTTCGGCCAGTTGCGCTCTCCAGATGTCTTGAGGTGAGAGATCTGAAGGGGGATTTCCGCCTTCTCCGCCACTCCGATAATTTCATCGATCGCCTCGATCAGCCCGTCGCCTTCGCTCCGCATGTGGCAGGTGAGGATGCCGCCAGCCTCCCGCACTGCGGCTGCAATCATCGCAAGCTCGTCAGGCCTGGAGAAGCAGGCCGGGGCATACACCAGACCTGTGGACAAACCAAGCGCGCCCTCGGCCATCCCTTGTCGCGCTCCCTCGATCATCGCCTCAAGTTCCTGCGATGAGGGCGGGCGGTTAGCACCGCCCATGGCTGAGCCCCGCAGCGTGTTATGACCGATCAGGAGACCGAAGTTCTCGGAGATCCCAGTCGCCTCCAGTCGCGCGAAGTAGTCCGCCACCGCCTGCCAGGCATGGTCGAGGCCGTAGAGGTTACGATAGGTGGCCGTCCGTTCTTCCAGCCAGGGTCCCCATATCGGGGCGGCCGCATATCCGCAATTGCCCCCGATCTCGAGGGTCACCCCCTGTCGAACGGCGCTGTCAGCCGTCGGCTGAAGCAGGAGATGGTAATCGGAGTGCGAGTGGATATCCACGAAGCCGGGAGAAAGCGTAAGGCCGGCCGCCTCGATCACCCGATGCCCCAAGGATGGGGCGATATGCCCGATCTCTGCGATACGGTCACCTACGACGGCAAGGTCGGCGCGTCGTGCGGAGGCGCCAGTCCCGTCAATGAGGTTCGCATCGCGAATTATCAGATCATACATAGTTGCTCAGAAAATCGCCCACGGTTGAAATCCCCCCGTACCCCCCCTTTGCCAAAGGGGGGTTGGGTTTGTTGGCTAATCAAGTCTGGCGCTTTCTCAACCCAATAATTTGATCCGTCCTTTATACTTCGCCTCAAGCTGGCGGTTATGCTCATCGCCACCTGGTAGATTAGCGCTGAGATAGACTGGCGGCGTAAGCCCCTTCGCGAGGAATCGCGCCACCACGCCGCAGACGATGGAGTTGACGATGAAGGCCCCGGCTATAAGTGAGGTCGGCCCCACCTTCGCCGTAAGGCCGGGGAAGGTGAGGGCGCCATCGCCGGCCTCGCCGTAGTTGTCGATAACGAGGTCAGCCACCTCGAAGAGGCGCTGGCCGCTCGGATGGCGCGAGGCCACGGCTTGGGAGTGACGGAGCGACGTGATCGCGATGACCATAAGTTCTCGCTTCTTCGCTTCCAACGCTAACTCGACTGAGACCGGGTTGATCCCGGCGTTGGAGACGATGATGAGGACCTCGTCGGGCTGCGGATCGTGGTAGTCGAGTAGAATCACCGCAAGGCCGCTGAGCCGCTCTAGCCGCCCGCTCTTCTTTGGAGACGTGAGCGGGCTCAGAAACGGCTCGGTCATGGTATTGACGGGAACCAGCCCCCCAGCGCGATGGAACGCCTCTTCGGCCACTGAATGGGAGTGACCACTTCCAAAGATGTGCAGGACACCGTCAGCCACGAGGGATGAGAAGATCAGATCGGCAGCCCGGTCGATCGCCTCCGCCTGGCTTCGCTGGATCTCGCTGAGCAATCGAACCACGGCTTCATAGTACGCTGGATTTGTCATCGTAGCCCCTGAAATGCCCGTCCCGGAACGATCTTGCCCAGGATCGCGCTATGGGTCGCCCCGGTGATGCGGGGCAGATTGCCTGGCAGGCCGTGGGCGGTGAGGTAGGCGAGCAGTGCGAAGGCTGAGGCCTCGATAGCCCGCCCTGGAAAGCCAGCCTCATCAGCGGAAAGGAGACGGCTTTCAGGCAGCGCGGCTTCAAGTCCCTTGATCAGCATCGGGTTGTTGGCCCCGCCGCCACAGGTGATCAGTTCTGGCGAAACGGTATTGTGTGGAAGTTCACGTCGGACGTGGAGCGCCACCGACTGCGCCGTGAAGGCTGTAACAGTTGCCACTAGATCCTCCTCTGTAATGCCACGGGCTGCCGCGCGGCGGAGCAGGGCGTCGATCAGTGTCGGCCCAAACTCTTCCCGCCCCGTGCTTTTGGGTGGCTTGCGACGAAAGTAGGCATGAGCCATGAGCCATCGCAGCAGACGCGGATCTACCTCCCCAGAGGCGGCGATCCGGCCATCCAGGTCAACGCTCATCGCGCCGCCGGTCAGGCGTGCCACAAGCCCATCGATCAAAACATTGCCCGGTCCCGTGTCAAACGCCAACACGCCGCGCAGGCCGCGGCCCCTCGGCAGGAAGGTGAGGTTGGCGATCCCACCCAGGTTCAGGACAATCCGGTCCCGACGAGGATGCCGAAAGAGCAGCGCATGCAAATAAGGGGTGAGCGGCGCGCCCTCGCCGCCCGCCGCCATGTCCCGAGGGCGGAAGTCGGCCACAGTCGTGACGCCAGTCCGCTCGGCAATGACTGATGACTCCCCGATCTGTAGCGTGGAGCGGACCGATACCCCGTGTTCAACCGCAGGGTCAGGGAGGTGGGCGATGGTCTGCCCGTGCGAACCAATGAGCGCCACGTCCCGTAGCGGCACGCGGGCACTCCGGGCCACCGAGATTGCCGCTTTCGCGAAAAGCTCACCAAGCAGAACATTCAAACGACAGATCTCAGAGGTGGCACCCGATCCAGCGTCTGCCACTCGCAAAATTCGCTCCCGGAGCCCGTTGGGAAAAGAAAATACCGCGAAGCGCAGCAGCCGGAGCTGCGGCAGCCCTTTGTTGATACCGATCTCCAGAAGGGCGACATCGATTCCGTCCGCCGACGTCCCAGACATGAGCCCGATGACTTTCATGGCTACCGTTTCACAGTCCACCGATCGCGTCCTTGAGACGGCCAGAGGAGGGTAAGGGGCGCGGGTCGGTGGCCCTTTGCGTCAATCGAACAGCCGGAAGCGGAGGATGTAATAGAGCGCGGCGATGCCATCCTTCCATCCAATCTTCTTCCCCTCGGCATAGGTCCGGCCGTGATAGGCGATTGGGACCTCATAGATCCGGCATTCCAACTTCGCCACCTTCACGGTCAGTTCCGGCTCGATGCCGAACCGGTTCGATTTTAGCCGCAGGCGCTGGAGGATTTCGGATCGGAAGACCTTGTACCCGACCTCCATATCGCTCAGGTTCAGATTCGTGACAATGTTGCAGAGGGTGGTCAGGAGCCGATTCCCAACAGAGTGCCAGAAGTACAAGACCCGATGCGGGCCGCCATGAAACCGGTTGCCGAAGACGACGTCGGCATGGCCGTCCAGGATTGGCTCCAGCAATTTCGGGTAATCTTGCGGGTCGTACTCCAGGTCGGCGTCCTGGATGATGACGATGTCGCCCGTCACGTGCTCGATCGCGGTCCGAATCGCAGCCCCCTTCCCACGGTTGTCTGGGTGGAGGATCAGGCGCACCTGATCCCGGTGGTCCCTCGCCAGCCGAGTGAGAATCTCACGCGTCCCATCGGTTGAGGCGTCATCGACAAGGATAATCTCCTTCTCGTAGGGCGCCGCTTCCACCCGCTTAAGGAGCAGCTCCACGGTGTCCCGCTCATTATACACTGGAATGAGTACAGAGAGCTTCATAGGGCCTCGTGATGCGAACGCCGATACCGGGCTATGCAACGCGAGAATGGTCGGCAGGTCAGAACAGGGCGGGCGGCGCTTCGCTGAGGAACACTCACGCCCATTGAAACTCTTCTTGGACCTGCCGCAATGTGGCAGGGTCGGTGAACAGATCCACCGCAGTCATGGCAAGCGCCTTGGCCGCGATGAGTATGGCTCGGTCGCCGGCGGGCCCACCGGCGGCCTCGGCGAAGGCGGTGGAGTGACAGACTACGTCAAGTTGGTCAGTCAAGGCGATGGTTGGTTGGAGCGTAGGGACGACTTGACTGACATTACCTACATCGGTAGAACCAAGATCTTGATCCTCTGGCGTTTGCTCCACCCGCTCACCCAATGCCTCCAGGTTTACCCTGAAGAGAGTACCTAGTGCTCGATTGCACTGCATGGGATGATACTCCTCGCCTTCCTCGTGAATCGCAACCGTTGCTCCTGTAGCTTGGGCGGCGGCTTCGAAACAGGCGACCACGCGACGCTGCAGGTCGTGCAGGTACTCAAGGTCCAGCGCTCGAATGCAAAACCTTGCGGCGGCATAGTCCGGGATGATGTTGGGTGCCAGACCGCCGTCGGTGATGATCCCATGAATCCTGGCATCTTGCCGAAGCTGTTGGCGAAGAGCGTTGAGGTTCGTGAAGCTGAGCACCACGGCATCGAGGGCATTAATGCCGAGATGGGGGGCTGCGGCGGAGTGGCTCGCCTTTCCGAAGAACTCAACCTTGAGCGCCCGCATCGCCAGAGCACTCTTGAAGATCTCAGTTCGATTGCTGGGGTGGACCAGAAGCGCGGCACTGACGTTGGCGAATAGGCCGGCCTTCACCAAGGCAATCTTGCCCCCGCCCTTCTCCTCGGCGGGACAGCCGATCACCAATACTCGTCCCCCGAGCATCGGCAGAGACGGTTGTAAAGCCATGGCGGCGCCGATGGAACTGGTAGCGATCAGGTTGTGGCCACAGGCATGACCGAGCGAGGGCAGCGCATCGTATTCGGCAAGAAAGGCAATGGTTGCTGATGGGTGATCGACGCCCGCCGAGGCGACAAAGGCAGTCGGTAGGCCGCCAACCCCCTCGACCACCTCAAAGCCATGCGCCTTCAGGAGTGAGGTCAGGTGTCGCGAGGACTCCCGCTCCTCATAGGCCAACTCCGGATGCAGGTGCAGGAAGCGGCTGGTGGCGATCAGCTTGCTCGATAGTCGATCGACCGCCGCGACGATCTCGTCCTTGAATGGCATCCTGGGCGCGCCTCTCTGCGGGTCGAAACTTGGCAAATATCGGTCAGACCATAGCATAGGCGCGGGGCTGAAACAAGAACTGAGGATCTTCAGAAAATAGACATTGACGTGATCACAGACTCACCGCCGGCCCTTGCGAGGGGTTTGGACTACCCACTCCAAAGCCGGAAGGACCAGTAATTCCATTTCTGCATAAGCACGCTAACGGGCAGATTGTGTTCATCGTTCCCTACGATATCGAGGATGGGGGCTCCAATCCTTAGATCCTCTTCAAATTCGAGGACGCGGCCGGGAGCACCCTCGGCACGACCGAGCTGCAACCCAGCCGAGGACGACCGCACTCCCCATCAGGCTGACCATCCCGGTGAGGCAGAGGCCGAGCGGTACACCGGCATAATAGGCATACGCGAACCAGAGATCCAGCGTCTCGCTCAGCTTGTTACGGTCGGTCTCTGACAGAGGAATCCGTTCGTCCCTTGCCTCAATTGCGAACACCGGTTTCTCCCCATGAACAAACGCCTTCCAATTGCGCACCGCCATGTCGAACTGCCCCCAAACGGGTGAGTAGTTGGGGATAAACCGGACCTTGTACAGAAAGAGCGGATTCTCTCGCTCAAGTTGATACGGAAACTCGCCGATTGTGCGGTAGTAGGTGCCATAGTAGACCGAAAGCCCTCCAAATTGTACAAGCACTCCCAATAGCATGAGCCCAATGAAACCACGCTTTATTGTCCTCGACCCGCCCTCGAGTAGCGATCCGATAGGAAGGATGAGGCACGGCAAGACCAAGGTGAGGTATCGTGGACCCCATGCCCCTTCACCGCTCCAATCGTAGAACTTAGAGACCACCAGCAAGTTGACCAGTAGAAGTCCGAGGAACAACCACATCTCGTACTTACGATCTTTGGCAAAGGGCCTCAGCGATGCGACACCCAGCAACGTGACCGGCGCATAGAGAAAGAGACTCTTTCCGGAGCTCAGGAGGAGACCGTAGAGGCCGACAAGCAGGGGGGTAGAAAAGGACAGAATCCCGGCGTATCCGGTCTGCCAGACCGAGCCAAACCGCATGTAGTTATAGCCCAGTCCTAAGGCGAATGCCATCCCGACAGGAATCGAGAAAAAGACAAGATCCCGCACCCGACGGCCACGGACTGAGGTGATCAAGAGGTAGGCCGTCAGGATCGGCAGATTGATCACGAAGAACCACTTGGTCAGGATCCCAACTCCTGCAAACAGCCCGGCATAAAATGGTCGGCAGGGAATGCCATCGTCGCGGCTCCTGACGAGGTGGTAGATCGATCCGAGCATAGACAAGGTCTCGAGAGGCTGGGTAAGAAACGACTTAGTCGTATACACGATAAAGAAGGTGCTGAATGCGAAGGCAACAGTCAGCAGAAAGGCAACGCTCTGGGAATAACCTAATCGTAAGGCCGTGAGGAACAGGAGGATACAAGCTAACGCACCGATGGCCGCATTCGTGATCGACACGGCCCCCTTCAGCACGAGTGGATCAAGGTGCGCAGGCGAAAAGAGGGTCATCGCCTTTCCCAACAGATAGAAGGGGATGGCCGCAAGGGACAGACCGATCCCATAGCGGGAATACAGCCTTCCAGCAACCCCCTCGGCGACATTGTCACCCTTCACCGCGATCTCGCCACACTCCACGAGGGCCTGGGTGACGTTGAAGACGGTCACACCATCACTTGAGGCAATGGTGCCGCTAGAGACCGACAGGAATGCCACCAGGAAAAAGCCAAAGAGGGTGGACAGAGTGAGAAAGGCAGGGAACGTCCGTGGTTCCTGCTTTCCGTGCGTTATGCCTGATGGCTCTGACGTCATAGACGCAGTACTGAGACAAGAACTGAGTGTGCGAACCGAGACTCTGTCCGTGCTGTACAAGATTCAGCCGGAGCGTCTCTCACCGATGGGGTGATCTGAGCGATCCCACGCATCAGACGCGTATGGCCATTTATGGGACAACAGTGAAGGTGGTCTGTTGGGTTGATTCCGTGCTATCAGCCGTCACGCTCATGACTACCCGATAGCTCCCGCTTGCCGTATTCGCGGGGAGGGTGAGCGGCTGACTGCTGGTCCAGGTCCCACCCATTCGCTGCACTTGCAAGGTCGAGTCGCCAACTGCGGAACTATTGAGGAAGACTTGTCGGCGCTCTGAGACTTGGATGGTCTGCTGAGCGTTTCGAGCGAGTACGGCAAACCTCATGTTAAGGTTGATCGTGTCGCCAGGGCGGATCTGAGCCGGATGAACCTCGACAGCTTCGATCTTGAGAATAGTTCCCTGCGCCGGGCTATAGTTGTACCGTTGCGACGTTGCCGCTCGATCTTGGGTTCGCGCCTCTATGACGTTGCCAATGACGCCACCTGTGAGGCCTCCCACGAGACCCCCCAACAGTGTCCCGGCGGCGCTGCCGAAGATCAGCCCGCCGGTCAACATGCCGGCAGCAGTCCCGACGCCAACGCCGATGGCCGTCTCGGGATGTGCCTTCACCTGCTCCTCAATGGCCGCACAACCCAGCGTGCCGCCCGCGACCAAGAACAGGCACAGCAGCAAAGCTACCCCTTGCCTGAGAGGCAGAGTCGTCTGCATCGTTTCCTCCTTTCAGCGGGAACGTGTTCGCCCTTTATGGGATCATCTTAGCAACCGTTGATGACCCCGTCAATCCGAGGTGCAACTCCGAACTTCGGTGTCTACGCCTGAGTTGCACTGTCATGGTTATTGCTACCGTTGAGTTTGTGCTCTATATTGGACAAAAGGTGAGGGCAATGAAATACACCATAGCGGTAAGTGCGATCTTCTTGCTGGTGTTTGCAGGGTGTGCTACACCTCTGACCCCTCGAGAGAGCGGGACAGGCTCACCACTACTCTGTGACTTCATAGTGGAGGAGTGTGCTATACCTCTGACCCCTCGAGAGAGCGGGACGCTGACTGGTGCCGAGATCGGTGCCGCCACGGGTGCCATTCTTGGCGGGATTGCGGGAGCCGCCTGGCCAACGATCATGACCGTAAACACCACGAATCGTCACGATAGTAGTGTTTGTCCCGAATGGCGCTAGCTTAAGCTGTTGCCGCACAATAGCTGTTCCGATTTAGCCAATATTATCACCTGTGTTTTCATGCAAATAATCCTTAAGCTAGCGCCATTCGTGTCTGTCCCTATTGTTTCTATTTTGTCGGGGTCTTTTTCAGTTTCCCCCATCCGTTCCGGTATAACACTTCTGCCTCGCCGGTAATCCTATGAAACCTCACCGGGGAAGAAAAGCCTCCCCAGCGGACGTGATCGTAGCGTTACAAGGTGGGCCGCTCAAAGAGGTGCAGCCGCGCACCCCGATGGGCCGCTTCCCCGAAGGGATCGCCGCTGGTGATCAGGCCCGTGTAAAGCTCTTGTTCCATCTTCAGACTCGGTAGCACCTTCTTCCCCATAGTGTAGCCTCCTGTGAGGGCATCGCTCAATGCCCCTCTTTCGGTTGTGATTCTTAGGAGGCTACACTTCTAAAGCTTTTACAGGGATTCTGGCTATGACCGCTTCTGGGCACCAACGCCCCCCTCTTAACCCGATGGCAGCTGCAACAGAAAGAGCGGGTAGCATCGCGACGCGATAACGAACGAACGTCATAGGACCGATTAGGACCGCGAAATACAAAAGAGCCAATAGAATTACACCAAGAGCAATCCAGTCTCGACGCCAACCCAGTCTCATCATCCCAACAACAGCAGAGGTGTAGACAACTACAAGAATAAGCCCCGATCCAATCAGTAAAAGAAGCACCCGCAGAGGCACCTTGCGCCAGGCGTGGCGGTCGGCGAGGACCTTTTTCATCGCCAATACACCCTCAGCATCACCAAGCAAACGCAGAGTACCAGTAGACCCAGTGCCTAAATATAGCCCTGGATGCCGCTTGAGCGTTGTTGCGACATAATGACTAAAATGGGCCAAGATTTCCCTCTTGGCAAGTGCACCTAGCAAGTTCGCGCGAACCATCGGATTATCGCGCTCCGGAGAAATTGTGGCAGTAACTTCGGTTTCCTTGCTTGCCAAAACCGCTTGAGCGTTCAGGACGCCCATGTCTTCGAGCATGTACAAGTAGTTGCCGTAAAACAGATTGGTGCCAGTTATCGAGCTTATCCCGAGCACTCCGAAGGTAACGTAGTTGCGGACAAGCCATGGTGCAACAACAGACGCTCCGATAACTAGACCGGCCGTGATGCCTGAGATTCTGCGGATACGATTCTGGCGCTGACTGAAAGCAACAGTGATGGCTATCAGCGCCAGTACTGGGCCTAGAAAGAGTGAGATCGGCTTGGCCAGTATGCTGATGCCCCACAGCAGGAAGGCCCACATCAGAGGGCGAAGATGGTCCGTGCGCAAGAACTCAACGAACTTGACAAGGCACCATACAAAAAACGCAAGAAAGAGACTCTCCGGCATGTAGAAAACCGAGTAAGGGAATGATTCCGGAAAGCATCCAAAGATTAGCATTGCCAAAGCCGCCGTTCTGCAACTCCCGGTCAATCGCCATCCCAAGTCATAGATACCCCTGGCAGCGACTCCAAAGAGGATGCAATTCAACAGCGAGGTTATCTTCGCAGCGAGAAGGGGGACCTTAACCACTGAAATAAAGCCCGCTATTATGAATGGAAATAGCGGTAAATCATGAGCAGTCGGGGATGGAGTATCTCCAGAAGCCATTGAGAAGGTTCCGTGCGTCCACATATTTATCGCTTCCGTCAGATACCGATCGCCATCATCACCGGAGAGGGAGTGGGCGAAGACGACCAGGAGTAGGCGGGATGTTACCAGGAGAAAGAGAACAAGCCATGGCTGCCATCCTCGGAACGGCACGAACGTAGATTCCCGTACTAGTGATGGAGTCTCAGCCGTGTTGGACATCGGACTTCCCCTTTTTCTCGTGGTAGTCCATCTCTGTATTGACCGCCCAGAGGTCGCTCTTGTCCGTCTTGCCAGAGATGATGTCGTCCACCGCCATCATGGCTGTCAGCATGGAGTGGTCCTGGTTATTGTAGCGATGCATGCCATTACGGCCGATTAGAAACAGGTTCCCATACCGGTCCACATGCTCGCGAATCTCGGCGAACCGGTCGTAGGTGCCAAAATACGCGGGATAGGTCTTTTCCATCCGTAGGACTGCTGAGTCAAGCACCTCATCGGCGTCGATGATACCGATCTTGCTAAGTTCCCCCGTCGCGAGCGCGACCATGCGATCGTCGGAGAGGTTCCAGATTTCGTCTGACTCGTTACAGAAGTACTCGATGCCCAACCAGACGTTCGCTGGATCGGCCACCATGAACGGGCTCCAATTATTGAAGATCGTGAGCCTGCCGAGTTGCACGTCTGGTTCCTGAATATAGATCCAGTTGTCACGGATCAACTGCTTCCCTTGCGACGTTTCGTCGTTTATCTTCAGCGAGCGGAGCAGGAGGCCGACGGTGATGAAGTCTCTGTACACCAACCCATCCGACACCTCCAAAACGTTTTTTGGGGGCGCAACGTCGAACGACCGCATAATCTCCTGTACTGGGGCTGTGGAGAAGAAATAGTCGCCCTCGAAGGTCTTCCGGTCCCCGGTGGCGTTGGTGGTCTCCAGCGCCTTGACCTGCCAGCCATCCGTGATCAGCCGCTCGGCCCGGCAGTCGGTGTAGATCTCTCCGCCCATTTTGATGATGCGGCTAGCGACCTCTTCCCACATTTGCCCAGGACCGAACTTGGGGTATAGAAACTGTTCGATCAGCGAGGTCTCGGTGCCCTTCTGGCAAATGTCGCCCCCGCCGCCCTTGAACACCTTCCGCAAGGCGTGCATCAGAGTCGACCAGACAGAAAGGCCCTTTATGCGCTGGGCTCCCCACTCGGCGCTGATCCGGTTACACGGCACGCCCCAGACCTTCTCCGTGTAGGACTTGAAAAACGTGCCGTACAGTTCCCGGCCGAAACGGTTAATAAAGAACTGCTCCAGGGTTTCCTCCTGTTTGAGCGGAAATAAGGCGCTTCGAACGTAGCTCACCCCGATCTTCAAGGTGCGCCACAGGCCAAGCTTGAGCAGTGTGTCCTTGCTGAGTGAAATCGGGTAATCGAAGAAACGGCGCAGATAGTAGATGCGAGACTTGCGGGGCCGCAGTAGCATTACACTGTCCGCGGCGTCCGGGTCATGGCCGAACGCGGAGGGCGCACTCTCCCGCTCCATGCGGTGGTATTTGATGGCAACCGGATCATCTTCGGACGCTTGGAGTGGGAGCACCTGCAACCACCACTCCATGACGCGGTTGGATTTCGAAAAAAAGCGATGACCACCGATGTCGATCCGATTCCCTTTGTAGTTCACCGTGCGGGAAATTCCACCCATGCAGGTGCTCTTTTCAAGGACAATCGGCTTGATCCCGGTCCGGGTGAGCAATTCGTAGGCGGCGGTCAATCCGGAGGGACCTGCGCCAATAATGATAGCCCGTCTTTGAGTCATGCCAGTATCTTACTCACAAGCCAGTAACATAGACTACATCGGGATGCCGGAAGAACGAACGCACCAGGGGGCGATTCCTGCCGATGTCGAACAGCTGTGCGCGAATGCGCGCTTCGAGCTGCTCGCCCTTTTGCAAGGGGCGGCGCGCAGTGCCGGTGCGCTTGGCATGGCTCCACACCAACTCGTCCGGATTGAGGTCCGGGGCGTAACCCGGCAGGAAATGCAGCGTCAATTTGCCCTGGGTGGCGGCGACATAGCGTGTCACCACGGCCTTCTTGTGCGCGGGCAGGCCGTCCACCACCAGGTGCAGCGGCTTGCGACGCCGGGCCATCAGCTTCTGGAGCAAGTACACAAACATCTCGCCGTTCAACCCGCATGGGTAGGTGCAGAACCAGAATGCCCCTTTGGTATTGACCGCCGAAGCGGCGCTGATGGACTGACGCTGCCCCGGACGCCAGACGACCGGGGTCTGACCCCGCACCCCCCAGGTCTTGCCGTGCACCGCATCCGCGCGAAATCCGGACTCGTCCCAGAAGTAGATGTCCGCCCGCTCGGCCTTGGCGCGGCGCGCCAGGGCGGGATAGGTCTCGCGCTTCCAGCGCTCGATGGCCTCCGGGTCGCGCTGGTAGGCTCGCTGCAAGGGCTTTTGCGCCGTCAGGCCCAAGCGCGCCAGCAACACCCCCACCGAGGCCAGACTGAATGTCACGCCGAACCGCTGCTGCACCAACTCCCGCACGACCTGGCGCGTCCACAGCCCGAAGTCGAAGCCGTACTGCATCGGATTCTTGCCGTTCACCCAGCGGAAGACCTGCCGTTCCTGGGCAGAAGTCAGCGACCGCGGCCGTCCCGTGCTCTTACGGGCAGAAAGCGCCCGCAGCCCCTTGCCCCGGCCTTTTGCCTGCCGCAACCACTTGTAAATGGTCGTTCGGCTAAATCCATAAGACGCCATCACCGCGCTCGGCGCCTCGCCTGCGCGCACCCGCCCCACCGCCATGACGCGCAGCGTCTCCAGTGTCCGGTGATCCAGTATGCGACCGTCTCGATGCATGCCACGCAGTAGAGCATATCCAGAGCAATGTGTAGACTATATTACTGACTTGTGAGTAAACCCACAGGTGGCGCTGGAGATCATGGAGCCCGATAACCCATAGTGCGCTACCTCGGGGTGCGCGGTCGCGTCGTGGAGATCACCGAGGACGGGGCCGATGCGCACATCGACCTGTTGGCGGAAAAGTATCTGGGGCTGGACAGCTACCCCCACCGAAGGGTGGACGAGGTGCGCGTGCTGTACAAGATTCAGCCGGAGCGTCTCTCACCGATGGGGTGATCTGAGCGATCCCACGCATCAGACGCGTATGGCCATTTATGGGACAACAGTGAAGGTGGTCTGTTGGGTTGATTCCGTGCTATCAGCCGTCACGCTCATGACTACCCGATAGCTCCCGCTTGCCGTGTTCGCGGGGAGGGTGAGCGGCTGACTGCTGGTCCAGGTTCCACCCATTCGCTGCACTTGCAAGGTCGAGTCGCCAACCACGGAACTATTGAGAAAGACTTGTCGGCGCTCTGAGACTTGGATGGCCTGCTGAGCGTTTCGAGCGAGCACGGCAAACCTCATGTTGAGGTTGATCGTGTCGCCAGGGCGGATCTGAGTCGGATGAACCTCGACAGCTTCGATCTTGACCATGGTTCCCTGCGCCGGGCTATAGTGGTATTGTTGGGATGTTGCCGCTCGATCTTGGGTTCGCGCCTCTATGACGTTGCCAATGACGCCGCCTGTGAGGCCCCCCACAAGACCCCCCAACAGAGTCCCGGCGGCGCTACCGAAGATCAGCCCTCCGGTCAACATGCCGGCAGCAGTCCCGATGCCGGCGCCAAGAGCCGTCTCGGGATGCGCCTTTACCTGCTCTTCGATCGCTGCGCAGCCAAACGTGCCACCGGCGACCAAAAATAGACATAGCAGCACAGCCACCCCTTGCCTGAGAGAAAAAATTATCTGCATCGTCTCCTCCTTTCAGCGGAAATGTCATCCCCCTTTATGGGGTCATCTTAGCAGCCCTTCATGACCCCGTCAATCCGAGGTGCAACTCCGAACTTCGGTGTCTACGCCTGAGTTGCACTGTCATGGTTATTGCTACCGTTGAGTTTGTGCTCTATATTGGACAAAAGGTGAGGGCAATGAAATACACCATAGCGGTAAGTGCGATCTTCTTGTTGGTGCTTACAGGGTGTGCTACACCTCTGACCCCCCCCGTGAGAGCGGGACGCTGACTGATGCCGAGATCGGTGCCGCCACGGGTGCCATTCTTGGCGGGATTGCGGGAGCGCCGGGAAGGGGTTCGGCTATTGACGCAGTGGTGGGGGCGGTCACCGGCGCCTTGACAGGTGACGCGCATGAACTACCCAGCATTAAGCTGCGGGGTATCGTCTTCTATTCTGGCCAGTCATTCCGTGTTTGACCAGCCTGCCCCGTCTGAGTAGTTACCATAATATTTCTTATACGACGTTAGGCTTCTGATACCGCTACGCATCTGAAGGCTGTTTTGAGGGGTGAGCTTACGGGGTGTCAAGCAGCGGGAACACAAGCGGAACGATGGCTTCTTATCGCGAGGTTAGGCTGAGCCTGTACAACTCGCCCTGTGCGCTCCGAGCCCAGCCAGTATTGGGATGGGCTGCGACAAGCTTCTCATAAACCGCGCCGGCATCTTTCAGTCGATTCATTCCAAGATAGGCTCTGGCCAGATGAAGATGCGCCTCAGGAAGCAAAGGCTCCTGAGAAAACTGTTCGATAAGCCGTGAGTACGTGTCTACTGCCTTCGCATAATTACGCTGTGCTAGATACGTATCCCCCACCCCGATGCCGGCCGAAAAGGCGATGCGACCCCTCGGGTTCTTGCTGAGATAGGCGGTGTACACACTTCGAGCCTCGTCGTATTTACCTCCCGTATAGTAGAGGGTACCCAAGCGAAGTGTAGCCTCCACTGCGGCGGCGCTTTGGGCATAACGAGACATTACCTCTTGCAATGATCGAACACCCTCCTCCTGTTTCGTGGTATCCTGTCCGGTTTGCGAGTTTGCTTCCAACCGACTCACTGCCTTACGCAGGAGGACCCCGGCGTTCACTTCCTTGCTGCTGTTCCAAGCGGAATACCCGGCGATGACGGCCGAGAGAGCTAATAGCCCAATAACCGCTGCGACAGCCCCCTTCCACCTGTCGGTGACGAAAGTTATGAGCCCGCTCCCACTTTCCATTACTGAGCGACGCGGGCTAATGCGCTAACGATATTCTTTATACCAAGCCCCATCATTGTCATTATGTATTTTACCTCCCCAGTGAACCGGAGGGCGCTGGTGCGCCCGACAGGATTTGAACCTGCGACACAGGGTTTAGGAAACCCTTGCTCTATCCATCTGAGCTACGGGCGCCTGCCATATTATCTCTTTAGTAAGCTTCACTCTTGAAGATCACTCCTCAGGGCGTCGTAAAAACCATTCACAAGAAGCGGTACGACTCCCCTCCGGGCTCTTGAAGGTCGGGTCGTCTGAGGCGTGCCCGATTATAAGGGGTCGGAGGACTTGCGTCAAGGTGGTATTCATCGGGAGTGTCCACTTACCAAAGGGACGGGTTGAGCTAACCAGAATATTGATTGAAAACGTTCAGTTTGCATTGGGATTTGTCAGGGATCGCTTAATGTCTTGAATGACCTGATCGAGCGCTTGAAGAAACTTTGACCGGTCCTTATTCTGAAACGGGGCCGGCCCACCCGTAATCTCCCCCGCCCCGCGAAGAACATGCAGAAGGTCACGCGTCGCGAGAATGCTTCCGATGTTATCCTCATCAAAAAGGCGTCCGGCCGGCCCGATCACCCGAGCTCCTACCTTAATACAGCGGTGAGCGAGAGGGATGTCCCCCGTCACGACAACATCGTTCATCACAACATGCTCGACGATCCAGTCGTCTGCCGCATCGAACTGCCCCTCGACCACGACAAGCTTTGCGCCCCACTCTTCTGGAAGGCGCATCCAGAAATTGGATACGAACGTCACGCCGAGCCCATACCGTTTGGTCACGCGGATCACCTCCGCCTTAACCGGGCAGGCATCGGAGTCAACATAGACCTGGGTCACTCGGCCTCTCCGACCAGCGCAAGATACAAGCGTTCCACTTTGAGGCGAGCCCATGGAGTCTTCCGTAGAAACGTAAGACTCGACTTGATGCTCGGATCCGACATAAAACAACGGATGCGTATCCGCCGTCCTAATACTTCCCAACCGTAATGTTCAACGAGACGATCGAGGATAGCCTGGAGCGTTATGCCGTGTAGAGGATCACTCATTGGAATATGTTTTCAAAGCGTATAACGATAAGCCCTGCCGATAAGAACGGCCCTGAACGGTAATCGCATCCACAACAACCGAACGGGTGCTGTTGGAAATATTTCCGGATGAAGCGTCATATGCCTAAGATACTCTCTTCGATGGTGTAAATATTGGTGTGAATCGGTAGGGCAAAACAGAGGAAACATGGGGAATAGAGGGGAAAGCACAGGAACCACTAAACCCTCTGTGGTAGCACATCTACATCAGCAACTTAGCTATTACGAGCCATTCTTCTGTGGCGCAACACGGGTGGAGTATAACTCACAACAGCCGATCGACACAAGGCCCCGCGCAACTACGAATCAGGACCACTCCCCTGCTCCACTTCATAAATCTCAACGCGTCCGCCCATCGCCGCCGTCCGTTGCAACCTGGAGAGCGCGATGCCATTTTTTTCTTGACGTAGTAGTTATATGTATAATACTAAAGAGTAAGTAGGTCCGTCGGCCTTTGCCGACTACAATCGGTGCCGTGCGGACTTGACAAGTTCCTGAAAAGACAGGAGAATCGCCGCAGTCGTCAAACGTTTCGGACCGTGATATGCCGGTCAGTATACTCAATGGTTAGCGACATCAGGAGGCAGCGTGGAACTCGTTGATCAGGCGCTCGCCGCCTCGGGCTGTGTCATCAGCGTCATGGGCGACCACGCGGGCGAAGGAGTCGACGCTATCTTCAAGCGGAAGATGGCCGACGTTGACGCCGTGGGGCGCACGTTCTGGGTCGCCAGATCAGCGAAGGCTCGCCCGGGCCTGGTCCAGGAGCTGTGCGCAGGCGAGCGCGGGTACGTGATCTTCGTGGAACCAGCTACCACAGGAGGAGCAAGGCCAACGACTGCCTCTGATTCGGCGTCGGAGTACTCTGGCGATCGTGCGAGGTGGCTGCCGTTACCCCAGGGCATGGGCCCCGTTACAGGCAAGATGGACGACGCGACGACGGCCTTCGTGTTCGACCAACTGACTACGGATACGAGCCGGGTGCTCGACCTATGGCAGTACGCTGATGGTTCAGATATGGGCAGCCCGGTGAGGTTCGTTCTCGGCTGCTCGACCGTGTGCGCTGTGCGGGAAGACATGAGTGCGCATCCTCAGCGGATGAAGTCGAGGTACCGGACCATCGTGGCCGTGGCGCGGCTGGTCGAACCGTACTGCGCATGGCTACGATAAGTCGCTAACAAAGGTATCCAGCCGACAGTTCGCCCGTGTGAGATGGTCTCGGCAGGCGAGTCGGCTGGGGCGAACTGCAGCTGATACCTAACACGTTAGGCGTCGCCGGGAAGCATGCGAGACAGCAGCGGTCGCTCCAAAGGAGGAACAGATGGCTGACCTTTCTCCAGTCGTTGATATCACCTCCCTCAACGCCGTTGAGTCGCTATTCCGCGGTGGAACGCGTGATCCATGGGGCCCGCGACTCGCCGGAAGATTGGCGGATTTCTTCGTCTACAGCGACGTCGCCCGGCTCACGATGCCAGTCTGGGCAAGAGTCGTTTCACCGGACTACCCTGCCCTACCGCCCATCCTTGCGCAGTTCCGGTCCCGTGATAGCCAGCTGTTCGCTCCTCTGATCTACCAAATCGAGGAGAGAAGGACGCTCCACCCGGAGTATTTGGGTGAGGCCTTCCGAGGCTTTGCTCGATGGGCGCGCAATAGCAAGGACGCGCTCCGACGATGGCTTCAGCTCCACGCCGAACCATGGATACGGGATGGTCACTTGGCCCGTATCAGGCCCAGGTATGTCTTTGACGTTGAACGTCTTCACGAGGATCCGCTTCTGGAGGAGCTGGCCGCGGTTGTCGGAATGTCGGTAGACGACATCCTCTACGCCTTCGATGTCGTTCTCCGGTACCCGCTGTACGGTGAACTCGTTGGTACTGATTCGTATTTTCTGGCTCACCCGATTCGTGAACTCCAGGCCCTTCCCACAATGAGCAAGGAGACCGGGCCTGCTCCGAACATCGCGCTTTCGCTCGCTGACGCCGTTGCGGGCATGGCTCCATCAATGACCCTCGAAGCGTACGCCACCTTCTTGCATGAGGCGCGAGGAGTGATCCGAGATCGAAATATCCATGAACTCAAGGCGGGCTCCCTGGATCGCGAAGCGACGCGAGAGGTCGCGGCTCTCTTAGGCCTACCCGCGCGTCTCAGCGCTGCAGGTAAAATCATGGGCGTCACGGCAGGTTTGATTGGCCTCGCGGGCGCCGCGCCTGCTCTTGCGCCAGCGGCCGCTATTGGGGGTAGCCTCGTGTCCGTGGCCTCGGCTCTGTGGACGGGAACCGTTGGTCGCCGTCCATCGCGCTCAAGCTGGCTACGCTGGGCACTCGAATGGGACGTGGAGAGGCAGGCGAGCGACGCCTAATAAGCGGTTGCAGCGGCCGGCGCTAGGCGCCGCCGCTGAACCGGAGCGTTTGCTGGAAAAAGGAAAGAGGGGGAAAGATGACTGCAAAGGAATTCCTGAATTCTCTGGCAAAGGGGAAAACGGATATCCTGCAACAGCTTCTCGGCATTCTCACTGAAACAGGTTCTCACTATTGTCTGATTGGTGGGCTCGCCGTAAACGCCTACGTTGAGCCTGTCGTCAGCCTAGATGTCGATATTGTGGTTGCAGTCGATAGTATTCAAGCAGTAGCCAACACCGCAAGATCGAAGAAAATGAAAGTAGAGGAGTTTCCTTATAGCATCAATCTCAGCGGCTCGGATTCAGATCTTCGGATTCAGGTACAGACTGACCCTCGATATCAGAGTTTTATCGCTAGCGCCACGATGCAAGAGGTTCTAGGATACGAAATAAAGGTTGCATCGTTAGAAAATGTGCTGCAAGGCAAGTTGTGGGCATTCATGGATGAAGCACGACGGAGGAGCAAGAGACAAAAGGATCTTGCCGACATTTCAAGAATAATTGAAACCTATCCAGAATTAACCGCCCTGCTCCCTCAAAGGGTAAAGGATCAGTTACAGGACAAATAGAACAGCGAACCAGGCAATGCAGCCGACCGGCTGCTCCGGCGGCTGATCGCGGCGTTAGGCGGCAGTGAACCAGCCCAGCTCGATTAGCCGGCAGCAAGCCGAAGTTCAGGTGAAGAATTCTTCGACAAAACCAAGGAGGACATTTGTGCGCAACTTAGGACGAAAAGTCAGGGATGAAACAAAGCTGAGCGATGCAATGCAGCTTGTATCGGCAGCCTTGGTCATAATGTTGGCAGTCATGACGACAGCAATTCATACAGCCTACGCCTTCGCACCTGCTGGCGCAAAGGCCACGCTCAGCGTCGATTACGTCTACGAGTCGGTCGGCAAGAAGCAGGACATAAACGACCTGCGCGAATGGCGCTCCAAGCGCAGCGTGAGCCTGGTGGCCGATCTGGCGAGCCAGTCACCGACCCCGCTGCCCACGATGCAGGCGCTCGATGCGGCGCAAACCGCCGAGCTCGACAAACAGGCCGGCCAGATGGGAAAGATGGTCACCGAGATGGCGCCTATGACGGCCGACATCGGGAAGATCATGGCTAAGTGCGGCGGCGTCGAGAATCTCGACGAGAAGTGTATGGAGCGCGAGATCAAGAACATGGGCACGGCACTGGCGGGCACGAAGAAGGGGGACGCCATGATCAAAACCGGCAAGGAAACCGCGCAGGCGGTCCAGCCCGGCGCATCACGCTACCAGGTCCGGTATGCCACCGCGCAAAAGGGCAGCTACGCGATCGATGAGACGGCGCATTCGGTACTCGCCGACCCAATTTGCCAGCCTACGCTGCGTTGCACGCGCAACCAGGCGCACAAGGGCTCGGGCACCGTACCGCCTCGATCCGCCACGGCAAGAGACGTCGGTTTGTTCTACGCGGTCGAGGTGGATACAGCAAAGAACACGCTGACCGTCGCCCTGCCCGTGCCGCTGTTGCCACTGCCCTATACCGAGACCATCACCACCAACGAGCCCGACGGTGCCCGCGACACGCCCACACCCAAGGGGCCCCAGCCCAAGCAACTGGTGTTTCGCACCAGCGCCGACGGAAACAACAAACCGTTCACCGTGGCACTCAAGGGCGGCTGTCGCAGCCAGGCCGGTGAACAGGTGGTGGTGTTGAAGGGCGAATTCGGCGATGCCGGGATAGCTCACCGTACGCTGGCGCTTCAACGTGCAGTGACCGCCGTGCACCGCGCCAGGAAGCACAAAATCAAAGGGGCCAGAATCAAAGGCACAATCAATGGAGCCAGGGTCGAAAGCGCAGGGTTGGGCCTTTCAATCACGTTTTTCGCCTAACCCTGCATTCGAGCGGGACGTGCCGCGGGCGGCGCGTCCCTCAATTTGGACGTTAGCCAGCGGCAGAGGAGAGCTAGTGGACCTGAGACGTGATGCGATGCAGTTCAAGGTGACGCTCCGGGACGTCGAGCCGCTCGTGTGGCGCCGCATTGAGGTTCCGGCGAGGTACAGCTTCTGGGATCTCCACGTCGCGATTCAGGATGCTATGGGCTGGCTTGACTACCACCTGCACATGTTTCGCGTCCGCAACGTCGGTGGCGAGATCGAGGAGATCGGCATCCCTAACGAGGACACGTTCGAGGGCGAGCCGGTCTGCCACCCAGGCTGGGAGCTTGCAGTCGCGGCCTACTTCACGCGGGTCGGCACTCGTGCGGAATACGAGTACGATTTCGGCGATGGCTGGGTCCACGATGTACTCTTGGAGTCGATAGCCCCGCGCCGAGCGAGGACGAGGTACCCCCGGTGCATCGCAGGCGCACGCCGCTGTCCGCCGGAAGACTGCGGTGGCCCGCATGGATACGCCGAGTTGTTGGCGACGATCGCCGACCCAACGCATGAGGAATACGAGAGCACGGTGGAGTGGCTCGGTGGAGTGATCGACCCACAAGCCTTCGACCCCTCGGCGGTCCGCTTCGATAATCCAGCGCAGCGCTGGAAGATCACGTTCGCAGGCGGCTAAGCTCTGATCGACCGCTGTCTAACTCGGGGTAAAAAAATAGCTTGCCTTACCCCACTTTTTAGCAAAGGGGGCAAGGGGGAAGTTGCTGGAGATGTTGTGCGAGAGTGCAATCTATTTTATGCTCTGAGTAATAAGTAGTACAACGCAGCGTGTTTGAGGGGTTGCAAACGAGGACGGTGCTTGTTTAGGCGGCCCTTGCTCGATCTATATGAGCTACGGGCACCCGGATGTGCAGCACGCAGGCGAGACCACTGATCAGAATTGGAGCAAGGAGAAGACTTCCCGATCCTTGAACCGTGCCCTCCCCTGCAAGGACAACAGCTCGACCAGGAAAGCCACGCCGACTACATCGCCGCCGAGGCGAGTAATAAGGTCGATTGCAGCGGTCATAGTGCCGCCAGTGGCGAGCAGGTCATCCGCCATCAGGATCCGCTGGCTTGGCAATATGGCATCCTGGTGGATCTCAAGGGTGTCCACCCCGTACTCTAAGGCATATGTCGTGCGGTGCGTCTTATACGGCAGCTTCCCAGGCTTTCGGATCAAGGTCGTTCCAGCATGAAGTCTATAGGCCAATGCAGCGGCAATAATGAAACCCCTCGCCTCTACACCAACTACAAGGTCGATATGTCTGTCATGAAAATGCTCAGCAATCTGGTCAATGGCCAGATGGAAGGCCTTACCGTCTGCCAGCAATGGGGTAATGTCTTTGAAGATGATCCCCTCTTTCGGGAAATCTGGAATGTCTCGGATTTTATGTTTTAGCGTTTCAGTCGACATCCGTGCTGTTCCTCACGATCCACCGAATGCGGGAAGAAGTTGGTCGGGGCGACTGGATTTGAACCAGCGGCCCCTTGCTCCCGAAGCAAGTGCGCTACCAGGCTGCGCTACGCCCCGACATCAACTGTCCCACCCTTGCTGGCCTATCAGTTTTACAAATGCACAATCTCCAAGGTCAGCCCACTGTATACTCGTCCCGCTCCTGGTGCCTTTTTTGAGAACTTGGTTCCGTAACTGACCGACTGGCACCACGAGGCGCCCATTCTCAGCGAGCTGCTCGATAAGAGACGTAGGGATTTCTGGGGCACCCGCGCTCACGACGATTGCGTCAAAGGGCGCCTTCTCCTTCCAACCGACAGAACCATCCGCAATCCTAATCCACACATCGTCATACCCGAATGACTCAAGGCGGCGCCTCGCGCGTATCGCGAGCGTTCGATTCCGCTCCATAGAATACACCTTCGCGCCCAATTCTACCAGGATGGCTGTCTGATATCCAGACCCTGTCCCTATCTCCAGTACCCGCTGATCTTCTTCCAGCTCAAGCGCCTGCGTCATGAGTGCCACCGTAAACGGTTGGGAGATCGTTTGCTTCTCACCAATCGGTAGGGGATAATTGCCGTAGGCGCGCCCCCAGAACGCTTCTTCCACAAACAGATGCCTGTGGACCTTGGCCATTGCCTCCAGCACCCTGTGGTGCGTAATCCCACGTCCCACCAGTTGCTCGGCCACCATCCGCTGCCGGGCAACAAGGTAATCCATTATCGAATCGGAAACCTGTTCTTCACCCGAATTGACAGTCGCTTCACGCTGTTACGTGGCGGCGACCCGCTGTGGAGGGGGCGTGGGTAGTTCGACGCACAGCCGCGCCTGCTTTCCGCTTGGAGCCGAGATCAGACCGCTGATGTTTGTCTGCTTTTTCATGTGTGTTCCAGTGAAACTTCCACCTTTGAAGATCTTCGACAGCGCTAGGGTTGGTCAGATCTATGTGAAGCGGCGTGATCGAGATCGATCCTGCCGTCACCGCAGCATAATCGCTTTTTTCTGATGACTCCCACGTAGGCCCCTTCCCTCCGATCCAGTAATAGGCCTTCCCACGAGGGTCCACCTTTCTCACAATGATGTCGCCATAGCGTCGCCTTCCCTGCTGCGTGATCGCGACACCTTTAATCTCTGAGGGGCGCAAATTCGGGACATTCACGTTCAGCATGGTATCCCGCGGCAGACCATGTTTCGCAATCAGCTCAGCCACCACAACGGCAACCTGTCCTGCTGCCGTGAAATTGACTCGTCGCTCAGCCACAACAGAAACAGCAAACGCCGGATACCCCAGCAACGTCGCCTCGAAGGCGGCTGACACCGTCCCGGAGTAGGTGACATCATCGCCCATGTTCCCACCAAGGTTGATGCCTGACGCAACCAGGTCGAACTTTCGTTTGATCATACCCATGAGAGCCAGGGCGACACAATCGGTAGGCGTGCCGTCGACGGCGAACCATGTTGGCGCAACCTTGGTCACCCGAAGTGGTCGATTGAGCGTGAGAGCGTGGGCGGATGCACTCTGTTCACGATCAGGCGCCACCACCCACACCTCACCGAGGCTGGACAGAGCGTCCGCAAGCGTACGAAGCCCGCGCGCGTGAATGCCATCATCATTGGAGACCAGAATATTCATTCGTAACCTGTAACTCTCAGGTGTTTAGGCTGAAGGCTGAAGGCTGTTAGTCGCTGCGCTATGTATTGATGGTCGGGGCGACTGGATTTGAACCAGCGGCCCCTGGCCCCCCAGACCAGTGCGCTACCAGACTGCGCCACGCCCCGATGATTCCAGTCCTTCACGTTAGGGGGAATGTCTGTGCAATAACGAGGAGATATTCTTCAGCTCTTCCCTTACCTGGCGCACAGAGTCCAATAGGGTTGGCTGAGACAGCCCATGCTCTGCTGATAAATGGCGCCTGGCGCCCGCAATAGTGAATCGCTTCTGGTACAGTAGCTCCTTGATCTGAAGCACAACCGCGACGTCATTACGCCTATACAGTCGTTGTCCTCTTGGACTTTTGGTTGGCCGCAGCGCTGTAAACTGCGTCTCCCAGTAGCGGAGGATATAGGATTGAAGGCCTGTCAGCTCAGCGACCTCTCCGATCTTAAAAAACAACTTCTCGGGGATCTGGAAGCCGCCATCAAGACCTGGAAGAAGTCTTTGTGAAGATCGCGGCCTCGCTCTGGCCAACCTCGTCCGTGCACCAAGCACAGCCTTCCCTCTTCCGCTACTTAGCAGCTACCCACCGATATCGTTTACGGCCTGATGCAAGGCCTTTCCAGGCTTGAACTTCAGCACCTTACGAGCCGAGATCGTAATCGGTTCTCCGGTCTGCGGGTTCCGGCCTTTCCTCGCCCGCTTGGCCCTGACCTGAAAAGAGCCAAACCCGACTAGCTGGATCTTCTCCTCTTTCATGAGAGCGTCCTTCAGAATGCTGAGGGTGGCCTCCACTGCTTCCATCGCCTGCTTCTTGGGGAGGCCTTTTTCAGCGACGATTGAAGCGATGTCAGCTTTAGTCATCGTTTCCCTTCCCTCTTAGTAAACGCATCTGCCCTTCCAAGGTTCCGCAGTCCATGCACCACCCCTCGCTTTAGATCAGAGCGCCTCCTCAGCCCCTGTCCCGTATTGATGACATGATAGATAGCGGGCGGAAGGTTGTCAAATCCTTTTTCCAGAGACACCACACCGTTGAGGTAGATAGGCTGAAGGCTGAAGGCTGTTAGGGGTAAAGCGATGACGTCGCAATGCGTCGAAGCGTGTGGGCGTCCTGCTCAATGATGAGCCCTCTCGTAGAAAACCACGTTTCTACGAGCTACCGGAAAGGATACGGAATGGGTCGTTTGCGGCCGGAGGAACAGAGGCGCGATACGCATAGCTCAGGGTCCGCGCCATCACTGCCACGTAGATCAGGCCCCCCAGCGCGATCACCAGAGCACCAAGCTGAGCGACCGCCACATGAGCCGCGATCAGACCACCGGCAGCCGTCAGGACACCTGCATTCAGTAAGATAAAGACGACCGGCCGGCAACTAAGCAAGGATAGTTCAGCGAGCGCCAGCTTTGGCCACCCTCTGCGCTCACGTACGCCGACAACGAATCCCGGAAAGAGCTTGTAAGACATCCCAATAATGAGATTCGTCACCCAGCCGAGCAGTCCCAGGACCCCATACGCTCCCGCCACTCTATTACCAATGGCGCTGCCTGGATCAATCCATAGCAGCGAGAACCCGAGTCCGATGGAGAGCAGTAAACACACGACACCGGCCAGCGCGTGCCGCATCGTCCAATCGATCGATATCCGTCGGTTGCGCACAAGTGACTGAAGGACACCCACATATGCAAGCATAGCCAACATGATGATGCCGCTCCAGATGGACGCACCGCCACCAATCCATCCCAGAAGCGAGAGGCCCAGGCCGGTCACACCGACGGCAAGACTGTAGAGTTGCCATATCGCCACACGCGGAAGCGTCAGTTCCGACAACAGAAACGCTGGAGCCATCCGATAGGAGACGGAACAAATGGTGAGACTCACCCATCCGAGCGCGGCGAGATGCGCATGGCTGGCTAAGTTAGTGAGCACGCTGCCAGAGAGGAATCCGTAGGACTTATCCAATGCGAGGACCAGCCCAAGAGAAGCGGCAGTCAGCAGAAACATCACCGACATGCACATTCCGGTTTCGGATACACCCTGGTGCCAAGCAGGGCCAACGCAGTACAGCATGTTTACGGCAAAAAACGCCGCGCTGAGCACAATCACAGCCGCAGACATCCAGGTGGGTTCCCACACTCCAATGAGCATATGCGTAATCAGGCCTGTCGCACCGATTTCGAAAAGCCAGAACTGCCAGCGCGCCAATCTTGGAAATCGTAATGGCCGCTTCGTCATAACTGGAACAACGCGGTACATGACCCCCATAATCGCAGAACTGATCCATCCCAGCGTAAAGGTGTGGGTAAGGGCTAAGATTCGCGGCTGGTAGAAAAAGTCTACCAGATCACCCACAACAAACGGTACCGCGGCCATACCCATTCCAAAGAGAGCAACGGCACAAGTGAAGAAGTGTATCGGAAGTCGCGCAGTTTTAATGACATCGCGAGACGGGGCCGTCCCTCCCGTGACTTCACTACCCGTTATCGGCGCCACGTTCGCCTTATTTTTCGGATCGAGATTGATCTGCAACCTTTTTACCCCTAAAGGCCTTCAGCCTTCAGCCTATCTACCTGAGTAGTTGCCGGCATCTCCCAACGAGACCGACTGTCTTCCCATCGTACCAGATAACGCCATGTTGCCAAGGAAGAGCAGCACGGCCACAACATTGAGCAGTCCGCCTCCCAGTCTTCCCGGCCACCACGCTGCCAAATCCCCTACCACTCGCAGCACGAGCGAAAGATGGAGTAAGACAAGATGACTATAGAAGGCTGGGCGAAAAGGCAAAGAAATTCCCAGCACAGACGGGAAAATGATCGGGGCGTGCCCGATAATCATAGAGAACGCGAAGCCCACGAACATGGCGTGCAACGCAGCATCGTAGCCGTCTTGCACGCCATGTTCGTGGACGTGCAGAGCTGCAGCGTGGTGTACTCCGGTCGCTACTCCGCCTAAACTTAACATGAGCAGCCCAGCCACTGCCAACCATACGTAACCTACAAGCAGGCTCAGAGCGACAAATCGGTGCAGCCCTGTCTTCTGCACCGAGTGTCGCGCCATATCGTGGCGCAGCAACCAGATACTCATGGCAATAAGGCCCAGTCCGCTCATGCGCGACCCGCCATCGAACGCTACCACGGCGAGAAGGAGCCCGGCCACAAAAAAACCAATGGCAGCCAGAAACGATAGTCGGTGTCTTCGAGCGAGAGGGAGAAAACGGCTCAACTCCAGCCGCTCCCCGGCAATAGTGAGGATCAGGAAAGCGGCCCACCAGCTTACAACGCGGAAAATCGGCCATCCGACAAGCCAAAGGGTATTGCCTACCAGCCACGCGAGCGCCCCAAGCCCCATGGTAACCGTAAACAGGGCCGGTTGGCCCCGAATGAGCTGGACAAAAGTGATGACCAGTATAAGGCTGCCAAGGGTCATCAATATCGGGCCGGCCACACCGGGTACACCTGCAATCAGAAGAAGGGCGCCTATGCCAGTACACAGAGGCCCGATAGAGGGCCACCACCTCCCCATGGCCACGGTTCGTTCCAACCCGATGAGCGTACCCAGGAATCCAGAAATCATCAGAGGGCCGTGTACAGGGGGCAAGGTTGACGGCACGCTCGACCAGTCCCATCCCAAACGGAAGAGGCCTCCCAGCATTGCGGCGAGCAGGGCGATCATTCCTAGCGCCATTAGCGGAAACCTGAAGGATTGTGGCAATGCCCCCGATGGGACTTGCGTCACTCGTGGTGGGCTGGCCAGTTCCGATCGTTGAGGATCTCGCTTCACGAGAAAAGCACTCAAGCTCATGGCAAGGATCGACAACATAGTAAAGGCTGAGAGGACGCACCAGAAACATATCGATCCGATGACAGCGACCTGCAAATAGACCAGCCACGCCGACACAGCTACGCCGATTCCGGCAATCGCGAGCATCACCCCCAGCACGCGACGGCTGTCGAGCGCTACAGCCATCACCGAGAGCGCAAGTAGCGCCAGATAGGCTGCGATACCGAAGGCGGCGAGGGGGACGCCCCTGATCTCAGAATATTCTCCTTGATTGACAACATCGCATCCCGCCGTAGGGCAGAAGGCCGAGGTCGTCGTGCGATGCAGCCAGAGCAGGTAGCCCGAGTCGGCCATGCCGAGCAGGGCGAGCACAGGGAGCATCAGCCACCACCGCCGAGCCCGGCGGCCGGCGACAGCCTCAGTAGACTTCGATTGCGACATGGGCGCGCCGTCGTGCATACCTGGCAATTGAATCGAGCACTACCCTGGAGACCGGCGTCAAGCCGGAGTCGGCCGGTACCCGGTCGAGGGTGTAGACCTGGACCCCAAGCGGCCGGATCGCAGCGACCCGGTCGGCCCACTCGCGTATTGCCACCGGGGCCGTGTTGGCTACCCTGCCCCACACGAACATCGCTTGCAGTAGCACGCCGTCGAGCTGTGCTAACCCTTGGAGCATCTGGGCGAAGTCACACCCTTTGGCCGGCAGATTGATCCGGCGCATGAGCGCCTCGCTCCCGGCATCCAACTTCATCAACTTCAGGTCCACGCACTCAAGTGCTGCGCGGATCTCTGGCCGATACACGGTTGAACTGTTGGACAGAATAGCCAGCTTGGCGTGTGGAACAAAGCGATCCCGAAGGACCGACGCGGCCTTGACAATCGCCATGAGCTCCGGATGGAGCGTCGGCTCGCCATTACCGGAGAAGGTGATGGCGTCGATGGGGATGCTCTCTCGGCACACTTGCTGAAGCCTGGCCTCTAAGGCATCGGCAACCTTCTCGCCCGCAGGAAAGTCCGCGATCAGCTCGCCCACCTCCAGGATCGGACGCGCTGTCCAGCCGCACTGGCAGTAGCGGCAGTTGAAGGAACAAAGCTTCTCGCCGGCGCCAAGCAGATTGACGCCCAGCGAGCGGCCCAGTCGCCGAGACAGCAGAGGACCATAGACCAGATCCTCCTTCACCAGCAGACGACGGCGGACATCATGCTTCTTCCCCGCCTCTTTACGACTCACGCCTACCCCTGCTCCCCTTCCCGCTCTACCAGGGCCACATACGGAAGCGCTCGCCCCTCCCCGGACGCGTCCATGCCGTAGCCAATAATCCAGGCATTGGGAACCTCAAAGCCGATATAGTCCGCGCTGATCGCGATCTCCCGTCGGCTCGGCTTGTCCAGGAGGACGCACGTTCGCAGCCATCTTGGCCCCTTGGCGGCAAGGTGATCTCGGACCATGCTGAGGGTTCGCCCGGAATCCAGGATATCATCGACTAGGAGCACAGCCCGCCCCCTGAGATCCAATGCACTGTCCTTGTGGATCTGTACCAGCCCACTGGATGATACCAACGGCCCGTAGTGTGAGACGGCCATCAGGTCTACATGGGGGTCGATCCCCAGGCGCCCCAGCGCTCGCATCAGGTCGGCGAGAAAGATGAACGCGCCGGTGAGCAGGCCGATCAGGACCGGCGTCGGCTCCGGAAGATCCTGGGCGATCGCGCGCGCCATTTCCTGCACCCGTATCGCAATAGCCTGCTCTTCGAAGAGGACCCGATGTGTCAGCACCCTTCCCCCCGCACGATGACCCAGTAGACGATACTCACCATGGTCAATCTCTAACCAGTATCACACCACACGCGACCACAATCAAGCCTGAACGATAAGCTGTGGGACGGCGCGCCGCATCGCGGCGCGCCGTCCCACACAAGCGACTTGTTATGAGTCTGATGCATCTACATGCCCGAAATCATTTCATATGCAAGAAACAGAGCTATTAGAAGCCAACTACAAACAAAGTAAACTATTACTATTCCGGCGATATACTTGGCCGAGATATTTGCCCAAGGCCAACCAAAAACAAAACCAACGCCAGTGACTACACCTGCAATTGAAACAATACTAAAACAAACCAACTGCACATAATATGTGGTTAATGATTCGACAGTTGAAATAGCTGCCATAACAAACAATAGAGGGCTAAGCAAAACCCAGGTTGCGCCCCGACGGTAATTCTTCGCCTTTGTAGCCATTCAACAATACTCATAACGGCTCGCGATCACCAGTGGACGCGTTGCGTCAAGGTCAGCGGCCGTCGGGTGCAGCATGGTGTTAGACGCCTGCCCGCACAGTTCCAAGTGTGTGGCGTTGCTCACACGAGTAGTACTCCCCATTGTGCGAGCATTTTGCTGATGAGCGCCGTCTGGCCACCCGCGGCCACGTGCGCGACGTACGCTTCGTCCGCCAAGGCCGCGACGGTCTCGTTGCGGCGGAGCGCAGACTCCTTGGTGACGCGCCTCGGCTGCTTGGCGAACGGAGAAAGGTACAGTACCCGTCCTGCATCGAAAGCCGTGCGCAATTCGATCGGGATGCGCATGGCCTCGATGGCGCGCGCCGGGCAGATGATGATGGGCTGTGGACCGCGCAGAAGAATACGCAGACACTCCTTCTCGACCGGCGAATGAAAGCCGCTGATCACACAGCGCCCTGCATCGCGCCACTTGGCGGCCTGGTCGTAGGTCGTGAGGATGACGTGGCCAGGGCAACGCACGGAGCTGAACAGTCCGATCTTGGGCAACGCGAGCAGGTCGAGGTTGCCGAGGGCGGCCAGTTGCGCGGGCGCGTCATCGCCCATGCGCTCGCGCAAATTCGGCGGGTAGCGAGCGTCATCGAGACTGAGCGTGAGGACGGCCATGGGATATCAGACTTGCTCCTCTCCCCACTCCAGCAGCTTGCGCTTCAGCTCCTCCTTGGAGGGCAGGTAGAGCTTGTATTCCCTGGCTTGGATATTGGCATCCGGCGGCAACGTGACCTCGACAATGGCATCCTTTTTTCGCTTGCACAGCAGAATGCCGATAGTGGGGTTCTCCTCTGGCAGCTTCACCTTCCGGTCGTAGTGGTTCACATACATCTGCATCTGGCCCAGGTCCTGATGCGTGAGTTTGTCGAGCTTGAGGTCGATCAGGACGTAGCAGCGCAGCAGGCGGTTGTAGAAAACGAGGTCCACATAAAAGTGGTCTTCATCGAAAGTGAAACGCTTCTGCCGCGCCTCGAAAAGAAAGCCCTTGCCCAGCTCCAGCAGAAAATGTTCGAGCCGGTTGATGATGGCGGTTTCCAGGTCGTTCTCGGAGTATTTCGTCTTCTCGTCCAACCCGAGAAATTCCAGGACGTAGGGTTCCTTCAGCATGTCCTCCGGTCGCGTGACGATCTGCCCTTCATGCGCAAGTTTGCGCACGGCTGTCTTGCCGCGGCTCAATGCCAGACGCTCATAAAGGCAGGCGGCCACCTGGCGCTTCAGTTCGGGGATGGACCAGCCTTCCGACGCTGCCTCAATCTCGTAGAAACTGCGTTCGTCCGGGTCTTTGACGGTGAGGAGCAGGACATAGTGCGTCCAACTGAGCGTGAAAGGAGGTTTTTGCGTAGGCTTCGCGATCTCAACTGGACTGAATTCAACAGCATCCGGCTGTTGAATTATTGTGGCGATCAATTTAACAGCAGCCTGCTGTTGAATTCGATATTTGTACTCGATGAAGAATTTCCGCATGAGCTGAAGGTTGCTCACTGAGAATCCCTGGCCGCACTCCGCGGTCAGGCGTTCGGAAAGCGCCTTGAGCAGTTCCTGCCCATACCCGGCCCGCTTCTCCCCCTTCTGCTCGTGCTCCACGATGCGGCGGCCGATCTCATAGTTGGTCCGCACCTGAAGAGTGTTGACCGTAGAAGCGGCCACGCGGCGGGCGGACTGGATGAGGCTGCGAACCTCTGCGACGAGCGAGCCGAGGGCGCGGGGAACGGGGGCGCGCTTCGTGACGGCGGTTTTCTTTTTCGTGGGCATGGCTCAGTCCTCCGCCTCGGTTTCGGTGTCGCGGCCCAGGCGGTATTTGATGTCGTAGTTCAGGATGAAATCCAACTCCTCCGCCGTGAACCCGTAGTGCCCCGCCAGCACCGTGTCGATTTCGTCGAACACGGGTTTGGGTTTATGCGGAGACGACTTCCACGCGAGGCGCGAAACCGAGCTTGCCTAGCAACTCCTCGCAATCTTCCCAAGCGAGGCCGAAGGTGCGCACATCTGCCACGCCGAGACGGGCGATGACGGACGAAATTGTCGTGGCATCGCGTTCGGCAAACTCGCCATCCATCATGGCGTTCTCAGCCCAATCCACCAACTGCGGCAGCGTAACCTCGTGGTGAAGATACGCGACAATCTGGTCGGCAACAGTTTGTTTCGTAATCATCATGGCGACATCCTATCCTTTCTGATGGCCTTTATCCACGGGGATTTCTCTTGCGTCTCGACCCGCCTGCCCGCATCGTCGTAAATCTATAAACGAAGTATTCTTCCCAAAGGATTGATCACCGTGGCAATGTGTGCGATTCTACTTGTGCGGGCAAGCCCAAGATTTGTAGAGGTCCAATCACCCAAGGGAGGTGTGCAACATGACTCACGTCAGAGACCAAGTAATTGAACTCATAAAAACCCTGCCCGAGGATTCAACTCTTGAAGATATCCACTATCACCTCTATGTCCGAGAGAAGGTGGAGCATGGACTCAAGGCTATTGACGAAGGCCGCCTGGTTTCACAGGTGGAGGCCGAAAACAGGGTTCAGGAATGGCTGAAGTCATCTGGACCGAACCGGCACTAAAGGACCTTCACGACCTTATCGAGTATATCGCCCGTGACTCGGCAGTATACGCCGAGCGGTTCGGCATCCGTGTTGTCCGCGCGCCTCGAAGGCTTGAGCACGCTCCTCTGAGCGGCCGGATGGTTCCGGAATTTAACGATGAGACAATCCGAGAACTCATTTACGGTTCCTATCGCATCATCTACAAAGTAAAAGAACAAGTCTGCTTCATTGTCGCCATCATCCACGGCAGCAGGGTCATTCTTGAACACCTGACACCCGGCGAGTGGGAAGTTGAATAAAACAACACTACACCAGATTAAGCTTCGCGGGCGGACCAGAATTCTCCGCCGGATTGGTTGACGCGTTTGATACGCTCGAACGTGTTGTTGGCGGCGGCAATGGGTAGTTGTTTGCTCCTGGGTTTCCTTTCCTATTATTCCTCGGTTTCCGAGGTGCGGCCGAGGCGGTATTTGATGTCGTAGTTCCAGGGCCGGCGCGCTCGGCGATCGCGCCCTACCGTGGTCAATGACGGGGTAGGGCGGTTTCGCCGAAACCGCCTGGTAGATCATCCCACTGCACGTACTTCCTTTCGTTCTGCTCGCGCGTGCTCATTCGTCCTCACTTCCGGCATCGCGGCCGAGGCGGTATTTGATGCCGTAGTTCAGGATGAAATCCAACTCCTCCGCCGTGAACCGGTAGTGCCCCTCTGTGTCAACATGGGTGAGACACTCGCCTCCCCTGAGTTTCGAGTAGAGGGCGAGATAGGAAACGGGTAGCGTATAGGTAGAGTGGAAGTGGAAATGGGGACCACAGCGAAGGAGGTAGAGGTGCTGGAGAAGGTCACCAGACGGCGATATACGGGTGAGGAGAAGCGCCGGATCCTGCGAGAGGCGGACGCTTGCACCCCGCCGGGGGAGGTCGGCTAGACCGCGGTAGCGCTGAGCGACCGCTGCTGCGCTCATGCGTCCAACTCTTGCATTAACCCAGACCGCCAGCCGGCGTAGCTCTGGTTGCGGACGTGCTCGAAGAAGTTGGTGTAGTCCTCCGGTGAAAGGAAATAGAAGTGGTAGCGCCACGGTTCGCCCGATTCCTTCAACCGCTCGCTCAGCGTCTCGAAGTGCTTCAGTCCGTCTCGGCACTTGGCTCGATTTCGATTGGAGTCATCTCCTTCCGCCTTAATCTCGACGACCACAATGTCGTGCCGAGCGCTCAGCTTGATGAAGAAGTCCGGGTTAAAGTTCTCGTTCGCCACGTGGGTCTTGGCGGCTTTGGCAGGTTTGTAGGAATACGGGAACGCGTACCCGCCCATGTTCGGCATCTTCGCGAACGCGTCAAACAAGCCGGCGTTCTCGAATAGCAAATCGGAGAACTTCCTCTCCGGCTCGTGGGTGACGTAGTGAACATTCCACGGCAACTTGAACTTACCCACGTCAACATTATGGATTTTGGAGCTAATGGCCTTTGCCTGGTCGGACACTCCGTCAGGATAGTCCGCGTACAGTTTACGGAACTGCTGATACTGCTCCCATAGATGCAGTTCCTGACCGCCATACGGAGGAGACTCTTCCCTCACAGTCCATATCGAACCGTGCTCCTTGAGCATGCTTTCGGAGAAGGATTGCCGAGGCACCACAGTCAGGTCCACGAGCACTACGTCTTTCGCTGTCTGGCTCATGCGCGGATGCTCCTTGTCGAGTTCTCGGAACATCGGCGAGAAACTGTGCTGTAGCAAAAGGTAGTTCTGCCTGCTAAGGAAGGTCGCGTCCTGCCCAGCGCCGCTCAGCCGACTGACGATGAACTCTTTAAGCCGCTTCTTGGGCCAGGCAGCCGCAATCTTCTCGTCCTTCTCCCGGAGGAACAGGCGCATGAGCTTCGCCGCATCCTCAATCTCAAAGAGATCGTGATGTTGTATCTCTACTGCCAGCGTTCCGGTCTCCGAGAACGTCGAATACTCCGTTGTTTTCCGATCCTGGGGAAGGAAGGTCACGTCCGGCGGCCGCGCCTGCTCACGCTTCGCTTCCACGCCTCTCTGCTCCGGCTCGTAAGTCAGGTTGTGTAGCGGGAAGACATACTTGCGCCGACGCGGGTCGTATCCCCACGAGAGCGTGTTCTCCACTTCCAGCACTTCCTTGAGCAAGTTGCCGACTTCCTCCGACCACGCCTCGTGGTTATTGATCGTCAGCAGGGGCTCCTTGGATAACCCCGGCGGCACCCGCAACCCGCGGCCCAGCACCTGCGCGATGAGCAGCTTGGACGAAAACGCACGCGATTCGTGTGGCACCACCTGGAAGACATTTTTCACATCCCAGCCTTCCGTGAGCATGCTTACCGAGACGATCCACTCCACCGGACTGCCGGCATCATCCACCTGTTTCAGCGAAGCCAAGTTCTCCTTCCGGCGCTTCTCCGGTGAATCCTTGTCGTCTCGTGGGGCATAGGCTGCTTCGACTCGGGGCTTGGCGTCGCCACTGGACGGCACACCCGAGGTCACCCAAATCGCCTTCCTCTCCGCCACCTCGCGGCTGATCCCCTCCTTGGTAGCGAGGAAGTCCACCAGTTCGCGCCACACCTCCACGCACCGCGCGATCTCCTGAGTAACGACGATGGAGATGGGCTTCACTTCCTTGCCGTAGTCCTTCCTGTTTTTCTGGTGGATCGCGTAGGTCTTCTGCCAATCCTGCGCCGAGTAGGTGTCCTCCAGCTTGTAGTTCGGCTTCTTCACGACCTTGTCGGCAATGGCCTGCTTCAGCCCGTAACGAAACACCACGTCCGGAAAGTAATCGTCGTCCACGTAAGGCGTGCCCGTGACGTTTACGATCTGTCGAAAGCCGAAATCAGCGTGCTGGAGAAACTTCATCCACTCCTTCAACCTGCGGTCTGGCGGACTGAACAAGTGATGCGCCTCGTCGTTCAGCACAAGCGTCCGCGCACCCTGCCCCCGGAAGCTGTCCCGGATGGACGAGCCGGTGTTCTCGTAAACCGCGTGGATGTTCTCCACACAGATGTCACCGGACTGAATCGTCTCGTTGCCACGCTTGATGCCGGGGATCGCCACCGCAGCGCCCAGCTCCTTCATAATCCCGGATAACTCGCCGTTGCCGGCCAGCGCGATGAACTTCTCCAGCAATCCCTCCTCGATCGTCAACGACGGGCAGAGCACGAGCACCCGCTCCGCTAGACCTTCGGCGAGCGCAATCGCCGCCAACGCATACATCACGAAGCTCTTGCCCGTGCCCGTGGCCAGATCCAGCGAGACCGATTTCCTGTCTCGCAGCGGCATCTTGGCGAGGTAGGCGTCCACGCTCTCGTGCCGCTGGCGGATGGCCTCGCGGGCGTTCCAGTTTTCTCGCGCGAGCCGCTCGAGGCCCGGATACTTATCGGACACGAGCAACCGAAGCGACTCCCGCACGGCGTCGCGCTGGAAGGAATAGTGATCCGCGCAGAGCAGGTTCAGGAATGCGTCGTACTTGTGGACCACCGCCTCGGTGGCTTCGCGTGTGTCCTCTGCCTTCAGCACCTGGTCAGCGATACGCAGATGGAGGCTCATTTTGTTTTCTTCCGTTTCTTGGCAACCTTCTTATCAGACCGTGGGCGCTTGCCTTCAAAGTCGGTCTTCGACAGCAGCAACGTCTTCTCGTTCCCGTAGCGGTCGCAGAGGATCACCATCATCTGCTTACCCGTGAATTCCGGCTCCGCGATGCGCAGCTCCAGCCGTTCGGCCTTCTCCAGCCCGCCCGCCGCCTTGAGCACGTCCTCACCCCAGAACACCCGGCTCAACTTGAATACATCCCCGTCGTAGTCCAGGTCCACCAGCGCCATTGAGAACGTCTCAAAGTTCTGGAAATCCTCCGGGTCAGTCGCGAGCGTCTGGGCGCGGAACTCGGAGAGTTCCAGCAGGTAGTCGGCGAACAGCTCTCCCGGTCGGCTCTCCTTCTTCGCCTTCCACGCCACCTGCGGCTGCGAGATGAAGTCGAATCCCACCGCGTCAATCACCTCGTTTACATCCTCCTCCCTTGCAGGCTGTTTGAGAGCGGCCGGCACCTTGCGCTCGATGAGCCGGAGCAGGACCGACAGCGGCACTTTGAGAAAGACATACGTCGTCTCGCCCCGCGTCACCTCGTCCTCTGCGAACGCCATCGCCACGACCGGGGCGATGATGTAGAAACGCTCGCCTGGTTTGCCTCGCACCGTCCTGTGCAGGTCGTCCACGTAGCCGTAATCCAGCGTGAATGCCTTGTGGTCTGGATAATTCCAGAGAAGGGCGGAATGCGTGTTGATGTAACCGTCGAGGTGGAACCCGTACCGTGCGTGCTGGTGCTCGCGAACGCCAAAGAGCTTCAGGACAAACGGCTGGTAATCTGTCCACGGCAGTGCCTTGATGGTCGCCATGTCATAGACGCCCGCTCGGTAAAGGGCGAACTCCTTCGCGGGTAAAGGACGTTCCTTGTCCGGCTTGTCCTTGGGCGCGATGACTGAGAGGCGGAACTCGATCCCGTCCACCTTGATGCACTTGGCACCGTGTCCGTCCTCCGGTTCTTTCAGGCGGCCCGCAGGGATTTCCAGCTTATCCTCCGGGCAGACCAACGACAGCGTCGCATCCTTCTTTACGAGGTCATGTTTCTTCGCGAGAGCGGCGAGATCATGGAGCAGGTCCAACGTCACCTGGCACTCGCCCTTGCGGGCCTTCTCGGTGATGAGCAGGACGCCGGGTGCGCCCTTGAGGTGCTCTGCCCAATCCTCCACCCGTTCCGGTTCGGCGCGGTCGTCCTTCTTCGCCGCTCCGATGGCGGTTGTGAGAGAGAACAGCCGCTTCTGCGTGGTGTAAATGGCTAGTTTCCCGCAATCCATCGCGATCCAACGCCGGCCTAGTTTTTCTGCAACAGCCGGGGTTGTGCCGCTGCCCGCGAAGCAGTCGAGGACGATGTCGCCTTCGTTGGAGGAGGCGGAAACAATGCGCCGGAGAAGTTCCTCGGGCTTCTGCGTGGGGTAGTTAGTTTTCTCGGCTGTCTGCGCCTGAATCGGACTGATGCCGAACCAAACATCAGGGACCGGTTTGTTTCCAAGCGTGTCCCTCAGGTATTGTTTTGGCTGAATTCTCCCGTCCTTCTTCAGTGGGAAGTGCAGCAACCCTTCAGCATCCATTTGAACCATTCGTGCGAGTGCCACTTTCCACCCGTTGGCCGGTGGCCGATAGCCCTTATAGTTGTAGGTCAAGTTCGGTCGTGGATGGGGGCTAGCGAAGTTGCCTAAACGATAACGTTGCCAGTTCTCAGGTGGAGATTCGCCTCGGCGCAGTTTGACCCAACGCTTCTTATCCAGCGACTCGGCATATACGAAGAACTTTTCAATATAGTCCTTCGACTGCTCCATTTTTGGCGCATTCCAGATGCATTCATCTCCTTTCTTGTAGAAGAAAAGAATGTCGTGGACGTTGCCGTATCGGCCAGGGTCGTTGTGTGAAGCCGTTCTCTGCCAGACGATTTCATTGATGAAGTTTTCCTCGCCGAAACATTCATCCAGCACCGCTTTGAGATAGTGGCTCTTCTTTGTGTCCAGATGGACGTAGATGCTGCCGTCGTCGGCGAGGAGTTCGCGGAGGAGGATGAGCCGGCGGCGAAGGAACTCGATGAACTGTGCGCCAAGGACCTTGTCGCGGTAGGCCTTCTCCTTGTCCTTCATGAAATCCTGCCGCGTCGCAAACGGCGGGTCGATGTAGATGAGCTTGATCTTGCCCCGCGTGCAGAAGCGATTCGGCCCCTGCTGGTCCGAGAGCAGTTCCCGCAGCGCGAGCAGGTTGTCGCCCCACACGAGCAGATTCCGCCAGCCGTCCTCATGCGGTCGCTCCGCGCAAAACTCCCGCACCAGTTGCCACGGTGCGGCAGGTGTCTGCGCCAGCACTTCCTCACGCTTGAGCTTGCCGTCATAGACCAGCCGGTATTCCTTGCCGGTTTCCTGCGCGCGATGGCCGCTGGGGAACAGCCGATACCGCCACTGCTCCGGCAGCGGATGGCCCGTGCTGAGAAGTCGGATGATCTCGCTCTTCTCGGATTCAGTCAGAGACACCATGGGTTTGCACCGTCCTCATATTGGTCTTGATCTTCGCGGCCATGAGCTTGTGCCGTCGCTAGAGGAGAGCGTCGCAGTCCGGCACCACGTATGTGAGCAGCGGCCCGGGGAAGCGATTCATGGCGGCCTCATTCTCTTTCTCGCCCAGCAGATGGCCCGCCGATGCAGTCCACCAGGCCGGCTCGGTGGGAACAAACTTTAGTGGGTCGTGCAGGCGCATAACGAGGCTGTAGAAAAACCCCGAAAAACGCGAGTTTCGAGACCTCGGCAACAGGCCACGAGTTTTCTTGCTGCCCAATGGTGCCGAGCCTGTGGCCCTCTCTGAGCCGCGAGAGGCCGCGATCGTACCGACGTTGGAAAGGGGTCAGATTTCGGACGATCGTTGCTCATATCGCGTCCTATTGCGAGTGCTCTTCGCGAGGAGGTTTTTCTACAGCCTCAACGATTTAGTTCACCTGCATTTGGGAGCGTTGCGAAAAAATGGTAGGTGGAAAGATTTGTTAGGCCCTTCACTGATCGTTTCTGCTCGCTCACTTGTCAAATATCGCCCATCTCCACCCAGCCCAGCGCAATGACGCTGTGCTTCAGGAGGAGGTTATCCGCGTCCCCCGTCTTCAAAGGGATTTCTCGCTCTTGCTCGCCATGTCTTGCTCACACCTCTCCACGTTTTCGCTGCTGGGGTCTCCCCCGGCATTGCCAGACTGCACCCACTCGTGATCAGTTCTAACGAAGACCAAAGACAAACAACCCGATTCAGTTGACCAAGAGCAGGATTCGCCTGCTCCGATCAAGACATGGTCGCCAGAGCCTATCCTTTCACCATTGACGGTCATGTCGCCTTCCAAAATGAAGATGTCCCATGCTGCACTGGATCGCTGCGGGGCGACGCATTGGCCGGGATAGTAGCGGGACAGCAACGTTCTCCCTTGGCCAATCTTGCGGCCCTCCCACAACTCCACTTTGTAAGCCTTGGGATCAAACGTGGACTGTTGCCAGCGAGCATCTCTATCTGCAACACGTGTTATTGTCGGCATGAGGCCCCCTTTCGTTCCTGCTGATATTCAGGTCTTCGGATCCCACTGTACATATCGTTCAGCATCAAGAACCTTCCACCATAGCTTCCCTTGGTAAGCGTCATACCCCGGCTTCTTCATCAGGACATAGACCATCCACATGTAGCCGGATTCGTGGAACTCAACGCGCTGAATGACCTGAAGTGCGTTGTTGCGCAGATGGCGCTCGAACTCCGCAATGTCTTCGGGACCACCGAGACTTGAAAACGCCGTAACGAGTAATCCGGCAGGGGTAAGTAGCTTGGTCTGGGCCGCAACCCAGAACAGTGCTTGATGAAGGCGATGATCGAGATCGAGAAACCGAAGGTCCTTTTCCGTGCGCTTCCGCGCGTGAACAAATGGAAGATCCCCTGTGACCAAATCGAAACCAGCAAAGTCACCTTCAATGGCAACCCTCTGGTTGCTGTCGTCTTCGAACCATGCGTCCGTAACCTCACCCTCCTTGTTCGCGGTGAAACGGAGAGTCCAGGGATTGACTTTGATCCGCGGGTCTGACGTGGTGTTCAACCGGAGGACCCTTTGCGCGTACGGACATGAATCAATCGCTGTGATTGTGTAGTCAGTGCGTTTAAAGCGGGCCTGCAAGATCGCTCCCGTTGCAAGTGCGAGCACCCCAGTACCAGACCCGATATCAAGAATCTTCTTCACTTTCTTACCCCAGCAATCGGGGTCGTCTGGATCGCCCGTGGTGATGAGTTTGTCAAGAAGCCACACTGTGAACTTCGTCGAGTTCCCGACTACCGGTGAGAAGGTCTCGGGCAACACGCGAAGCGGGCCAACGAGTTTGTTGTAGTAGCCTGGGATGATGTGCGGCCCGATTGCGTCGTGCGAGTCTGAAACCTTGCTCGTATGACTCGGTATGTACGGGATTCTTCCCTTTGATTCCACATACATGCGAAACACCTCGCGGAACGTCTTAACTACGTAAGGGTCGCTGCTGTAGAAGCCTTTGACCCCCCGCCTCTGTTCTCTTTCCAGAACCTCCCGGCCAGCAAAGGAAACAACGACTTCCATGACATCTTTGCTATCAACGAGGACTACCTGAAACGGAATGTTGATGGTATGCGTCTTGACGTGAAATCGGTCTTTCTTGTCTACGTCGGTTGACCAATTAGCGAAGTCATTGGCGACCAATCCAGACCGATCCCATATCGAACCGAATATGGTCTGAAACTCAGCATCCGCTTTCACGGCATCGTCGGACTTCAACTGGTCTTCGGATTGAATGGTGTATGTGGCCAACGCGGAGATGAAGTCTCGAAGTGCGTTGACCCCTGAGAACGGTTCGACAGGAAGGTGGCAAATGTCGAACTCAATGTCCTTGTGTGCCACAAGTTTCTCCACGATGTCCCGAAACTCAAGGCCCCACTCGGACTGCTTGCTTCCGGGAGAGCGCGACTTTTCGTTCCCACAGTAGTCCAACGCAGGCGAGCAGAGGAGCATGCACACATTGTAATGAGTTTTGCCTGGTCCATGGTCCCCTTCATCGTTGAGTCGGTACAACATTGTGAGGATTGCATCGTAGATGGACCGGTTGTCAAAGAACTCAATCATCGATTGGGATGGCTGGAAGTTGTCAAGAATGCGTATTCGTTCCTTTTGCGATGACCGCAAGCGAAGGGCGTCCTCCCACTTCCGGTGCGGCATTGACGCCAGAAACGTGATGACCACAACAAGGGTATTCCACATCAGTGTGAATGGGCCTGTGTCCTCGTTGAAACGCTGCCACGAGAAGAGTTTCTGGGTACTGCCGGGTACTGCCGGTTGAACGGCTAGATAGAAAAGCCAACCAATGAAGATGACGACATATCCAGCCACGATTACCAATGCAACCGTCTTGGGCCTCGCCATCCAACTTGCAGCGCTTCGGTAGCGATCAGCAAACGAGCGCTTGATACGTGACCGCACAATTGCCCGCTGTTCTTGATTTGCCATGTCTTGCCTCGCTACTTCGCGGCAATGATGTTGACGAAGGCTTTCTTGACATCTGTTGTCGGGTCCAATTTAGCGTAGTCCACCAGAATCGTGGCTGTCTCGTTCCATCGACCGGTTGACATAACGCCAATGGCTTCGGCCCCACCATCAGCCACTAAGAATGGTACGGTCGCTTGCCAAACGGCGCCTTCGTTGTCCGCCTTGAGCGTGCTCCCTGTTTGAGAAACGAGGTGTTCTACGGCAACGGATGTATGTTGGATGGCCCAGCGTTGGCTCTCAACGACTGCGGACATGAACTGCCGAACAAGTTCAGGCCGTTCCTGAAGCGTCTTCTCGGTAGTTATAACGACATCCCCGTAAGGATTGATGCCGTGTTCCTTGGCTGTGATAATCGAGAGTGCGATGCCTTTGCGTTGAAGCGTAACAACCTGATCCATTCTGTATGCCACAGAAACGTCAACCTTGTCTTCAATGAAGGGAATGAGGTTAAACGTGTATGGCACTTCCTTGATGTTCTGCACGTTGAACTTGGCAACGAGCGCCCGATATTCAACTTCGGCGTTACTGCCGTAACTGACCTCGACTGTCTTTCCTGCCCAGTCTGCGGGTGTTCGCACTCCTTTTGCTTCCTTGGCGATGAAGCAGATTGGTGATTCCTTGAAAAGGACGCCGATAGCCACGACAGGGATTCCTTTCGCTCGCCCGAGGAGCACTTCATCCGCGCCAGCGACTCCAAACAGATCCGTTCCAGCCGCTACGAGTTTGACCGAGTTGTTGTCGGGTCCACCCGGATTGATGGTCAGGTCGATGCCGTGTTGTTTGAAGATCCCTTCTTCCTTGCCGGCAAACCAGCCCGTCATGGTTCCGGCGAAAAACCACTTCATACGGACTGAGACCTTGGTGATTTCCGGGGTCGTGCCTGGGCCGGTTGTGCCCTTTCGCCCTTTGATGGCGACAAAGCCAAGGATGACCGCGACAACAACTACGATACCGATGACTACCTGCTTTTTCATGCTTACCTCCGTTAACCTGCTTCCCCGATTTTGCCTCGTCCCCACGGAATGACCAATCGTTCTATCAGCGCGACGCTGTAGAAGAAGAGAATCCCCAGTAGGGACGAGAGAAGTATCCCGACGAACATATCCACCGTCTCAAGACGGTGCGACGAAATCATGATGAAGAAACCCAACCCGCGGTCCGCGCCGGAGAACTCCCCCACAATGGCGCCGATGACAGCGAGGGTCGAAGATATACGGAGGGCAGCGAACAGATATGGCAGGGACGACGGAACCCGGAGTTTGAAGAATACCTGCCGGCGACTGGCGGACATGGAGTCGAAGAGGTCGAAGGCTTCCGCGTCCACATTGCGGAGTCCCTTTGTCGTGTTCACTACGACTGGGAAGAATGAAATAATGGCCGACACGATTACTTTCGGCAGGATGCCGTTGCCGAACCAGACAATGAGAAGCGGTGCGATTGCCACGATGGGAACGGTTTTGAGGGCGATGGCATAGGGATACACGCCCATTTCCATTGTGCGGGAGTGAACAAACGCGACCGCCAGCAGGATTCCGAATACCGTCCCGAGAGCGAAGCCGAGTGCCGATTCCATCGCGGTAATTGAAGTGTGGGCAAGAAGCACGCTATTCATGCCAACGAGGCGGTGCAAAACAATCGAGGGAGCGGGGAGAAGGTACTCGGGAACATGGAACAGTTTGACCACTCCTTCCCATACGGCGAGAACCAGAACGATGAAGGCCACGGCTGGAAGAACGCGCCTCATGTTGCGGTCTCCTCGCGCGTGAAAACGTCCCGGACCCTTCTGACGTGTGCCAGAAATTCCGGAGAAAGGAGGGTGTCGTCCGTCCTTTCTTCCGGAAGACCAATTGGAAGCACTTCGCGAATCGTGGACGGCCGCTTGCTCAGAACAAGAACGCGGTCCGCCAGCAGTGCGGCTTCGGTCAGATTGTGGGTTACGAAGAGGATCGTCTGTTTCTTCAGCCGGTGAATGCGCAGAAGCTCGAAGTTCAGGCGCTCGCGTGTGACCTCGTCTAGGCTGCCAAAGGGTTCGTCCATCAGGAGGATGCGTGGTTCCTGTACAAGTGCCCTGGCGAGATTAACGCGTTGCTGCATTCCGCCGGAAAGTTGGGCGGACATGGAGCAACTGAAGTCGCCAATGCCGACCATGGACAGCATCGCGTCGATTTGCTGGGAGTCGGGCGTTTCGGATTCGTGCGTGATTTCCAGGGGAAGCGCAACGTTCTGGCGAACCGTGCGCCAGGGCAACAAGACGGGGTTCTGAAATGTGAAGGCGAACGTACGCTGGCGCTTCGCTTCCAGAGGGGCCATATCGAAGACGCGCAGTGAACCGGTGATGACAACGTCGTCTTCTTCTTGAACGAGAAGGCCGGCAACCACCCGGAGCAGTGTTGTCTTGCCGCATCCGCTGGGGCCGACAATCGTAATAAACTCGCCAGGGCGAATGGAAAGCGAGACATCTTGAAGCACTTGGAGGAGCGGCTTACCCTTGGGTCCGCGGTATGCAAGGCAGAACTGCCGGAACTGAATGGCGAGGGGTTCGCCAGTCTGACCCGTTGACTCCTTCCTGTTCTGCTCGCTGTTCATGTCGTTACTCCGAGGCGGCGTGAGGGAGTCGCGTTCGAAGCGCTTGATGAGTTGTTCGCGTTGTGCAGGTGCCATGGTCTGTGCATTCCCAGTGGTTCGTCGGTCGGCCTAATCGGGATAGGGGGAGGCCTCACGGCCTCCCCCCTCCCACACCACCGTACATACGGATCACGTATACGGCGGTTCGGCAGATTCAGTCAGGGTGGTATGCGCACCCCAACCGGAGCGTCTTCTCCCAGTGCACCAGCCGCAAGTTCATCCCAGATGCCGGACGCAAGCCCAACACCTCGCCGGATGCTATCTCACCGCTCCACGCCAGGCAACGACTCCTCTCTCTTCATCCCTTGCAGGAACTGTTTGGGCCTTCGGTGGGGTGAGTCCTCCAGGGTCCTCCGGACAACCGGTCCCGGCTCGTTGCCTCCACCTCCTCTGCCCTCTGCTGACTTCTGCCTGCCGTTCAGGTCGGGTCTCCCCGTCCTCAGTCCGCTCCTGCGGACAGCAGGCAGGTCTCTCAGGATACGACACAGAATGTTTGGCGCGCAGACGCCGGATGTATAACGCACACCCCGTTGCGGATGGAGGACTTCGCGGTCACGTGCCAGTTCCTCCCGGGTGGTCCCACACCTCGTATCCGGTTCCTGTTCGTCGCCCCGCGCTCTTGGATTGGGCTTCCTCCAGACCCCACCTCACGGTGACGCCCTTGCCCTTCTCCTAGCCTTCGGCTCCGCGAGAACCTGGCGCGGGGACTTGCACCTCGCTCGCTCTGTGTCATGCCTGGCACACATGCCAAGGATGAGCGGCGCGGTTCACAGCGCCCGCTCGATCCGTTGGTTGGAGGATTTATGGTTTATATTCATCTCTCTTGGCTAAAAGAAATTCTGAAGTATCTTTTAAAACGCGAAGAAACTCCTGCTCTCTTGAGTCGTCATGTGGTCGACGATAGGGCCTCGTGTCACAGTGCTAGGGAGAGAGACCGTGACGTGAAGATTCTCATTCCAGCGACCAGCAAGAGCACTGAGGTCATTGTGCTCCTGATTCTCAAGAGACATGGATGAAACACTCCAAGAATTTTGTTCGTTCATGATCATGCCTCCTTCACCCACCCAGAATTAAGCGAGACGTGCTCAAATCCTATCTGAGGGAGCGATTTCATTAATTCATTTATCGCATTCTGTACTGCCGTGTTCAATATCTGTTGCATGGTGGCATTTGCCATCTGCTGAACAAGAGCCTGAATTTGCTGGGGATTCATGTTGGGTTGCAAATTCGGCAGATTTATGACAGGAAACTGGATATTGGTCAAGTTTAAGTTGATCGTGGGTGGAACTTGGCGCAGGCGTTTGACTCTGATTGACTTGCGGCACACATCCAAGCGGTCAGCACTCTCGATACAGGCAAGATTCAAGTTGTCCCATGTGTTCTCCTCTAGGTTGTTAGCAACCAAGTGTTCCTCTGGATTGAAAGGATTTTCTAATTGGAACATGTCCCTGTATTCAAGATAGAGGCTCCACAGATCGTTCTCCAAGGTCGCGTCTTCAGCATTCCTGACCTGTTTCAGACCAAGATATTTTATTGCCTCAGTACGGTTGATCGTGTGGCTGTGAGAGTAAACTTCCGAAGAAAGTTTCCGGATGATCTCATGGTTCTCTTCTTCAGAAAAAGGTTTCGCTCTTGTGTTTAACAGTCGAAGACCCACAAGCTTTGTTTCCTCAAGAAGTCGGCTCACCGCGCCAAGGGCAAGTGGGTGGACTTTGTTTGTCAGTTGCTCGAATCCCTTCATTTTCTCGTCTGCGCGCTCACAACCAAATCTGTCAAGTAGGGAGAAATATCCTGTTACATCTTCCACTGAAACCGGCAGACGATTTCTAGTGTCTCCTTCAGTCGGATTATACGGACCGGTCGTCATTGTGGCGTCGATTGGTCCCAGCTCTGCCTTTTTTGTCATCAGAATCTCATCTGCACCAAGCGAGATGACTGTCGCTGCGCTGTGCGCGCGATACGGTATGAGCACGCTGAAGGATCCTTCATGGCAATATTCTCTGAACATTGAGACCAATGTCCAAGGAACGTCGCTAGCACCGCCTCGACTGTAGATAAACAAGTCCAGTTTTGCGCGTGCTTCTTCCTTGAGCATCAAGATATGGTCGTGGATAATCGAGACCACATCATGACTGATCATGACCTGAAGGTTCGCACGATCACTCGTGATGTACGTAATGACTTTGGAATCTCTTTTCTTCTCAATGTCTTGAATGATTTGCTTTCTCTTGTCTCTTGACATGGCATCTCCTCTTCCAGTGCATTTCAATCATTTCCAGCCTAACGCTTCGGTCAGCGGCTGGAGCACGAACAACGTGAGCACCCGGTCTGCTGTAGCGCGAAGTTGGGCGGTCGCTGCTTTGCGTCGACCGCACATGCCTCCCCGTCACAGCAAGAGCTGTGTAAGTGCAGGCAAGAACGGCGCGAAGACAGTGACGTGGTCAGCCGCCAAGGCAATGAAGTCCTTGTACCGCTCCGAGAAGCTGCAAGTACCCGCAGACACTTGCATCGCGTCTACAGTTTCACGAAGCCGCTGCTGCAATGCATGATCGGATATGGACCCATCCAGGTTCTTGCGCAGTGCCTCGAAGAGCGCCGACGTCTCGACGTTAACGATGTTCGTCGAGGAATCTGACGACTGGATGTTCACTCGGGTATTTGGACCGAGCAGGACCGGCGTCGGCTCCGGCAGATCCTGAGCGATTACCCGCGCCAGTTCCTATACCCGTACCGCAATCGTCTGTTCATCGAAGAGAACCCGATGTTTAAGCACTCTTACCTGATCCTTTTTCGCAGGATTCAACAGCTACAAGAGCCTGTCCTGCATACCCCCGTTCACCCTTCGACGCGCTCAGGGCGAACGGCATGGGCATGGAAAACATTAACTTTTTCCCGTTCGTGCTGAGCCTGTCGAAGCACAAGAAGACATTTACAGGACAAGCTCACAAGTGTGCTACAGGCAAACCATCTCGCCTTGCAAGTACAGGGCACTGGCCCATGTGATCGCTACAGAAACAACGCTACCGTCCTCCACCCCTTCACCTGAAAAATGGACAATTTTATTCTGCCTGGTCCGACCGGAATGGCGAACCGAGTCACCCTTGGCATCCTCGCGATTCACAAGTACCTCTACTGTTCGACCGAGGTACGCGCGGTTGCGCTCAAGTGACAGCCGGTTCATGAGCACAAGCGCTTGCTCCAACCGACGGCCCCTAACCTCCTCGGAGAGCTGATCGGGCATCTCCTCCGCCTCTGTGTGGGGTCTCGGCGAATACTTGAAAATGAAGGCGCCGTCGTAGCCGACCTCCTGCATCAGGTCCAGGGTTGCCTGAAAGTCCTCTTCCGTCTCACCGGGAAACCCGACAATAATGTCCGTCGTGATAGCGATCTCGGGTGCCTTGGCCCGTAGCAGTGCGACCTTCTCCAGGTACTCATCCCGATCATGGCCGCGCTTCATTCGATGAAGGATCCGATCAGAACCCGACTGAACAGGCAGATGGATCTGTTCACACAGACTCGGGAGTTCTGCGAGCGCCGCTGCCAACTCGTCGGTAACGTCGCTGGGGTGTGGGCTCGTAAATCGAACCCGCATGTGACCGTCCACGAGGTGATCGATCCGGCGGAGCAGTTCCACAAAGCTGATCGGAGGTGTCAGTTTCCTCCCATAGGAGTTGACTGTTTGACCCAAGAGCGTGACCTCGCGGTACCCTTGTCGCTTGAGCCCACGGATCTCCTCCACGATCTCCTCAGGGGGTCGGCTGCGCTCGCGGCCTCGAGTGAAAGGGACCACGCAAAAGGTGCAGAAGCGATCGCACCCCTCCATAATGCTGACCCAGGCCCTGATACTGTTTTGACGTTGCACCGGCGCGTCCACAGGGTAGGAGTAGCCGGGCGCTCTCGCCGTCGCAAGCCCCCTCGCAGTCCCGGCTTGAAGTAACGGCGCAATGGCCGTGAGCTGTCCAGGTCCGACCACAAAGTCCAGGTACGGAAATCGTTTGAGAAGCGCCTGCCCTTCCTGCTGAGCGACACACCCGCAGATGCCAATTTTCAGTCCTGCCCGCTGCCGTTTCAGTACCTGAAAGGTCCCGAGGCGGCTGTAGACCTTATGCTCCGCCTTCTCACGAATAGCACAGGTATTGAGAAGAATCAGGTCGGCATCTTCCTCACGCTCGGTGAGGGTATACCCCTCGCGGAGAAGCAGCCCAGTGATCCGCTCCGAATCAAGTTCGTTGGCCTGACAGCCAAAGGTGATCAACTTCAGCTTGGGCATGGTAAACCTCGTGCGGCGTACAGCGTGCGAGCGTGCGGCGTTCTGAGAAGGGATGGAAGCTTACGCACCACGCAGTACGCAATAACGCAATAAACGCAATGATCGTCAGCCACGAAGTGCGCCAAGGGCTCGCTCTATCCGCTCTGCTCCCTTTCTAATGCTATCCATCGATGTCGCGTACGACAGGCGAAGATGCGCATCGCTTCCGAATTCGCTCCCTGGGACCGTTACGACATTGGCTGTCTGCAAAAGGTGGGCTGCCATCTCGGCGGAGTTTCGAATAGGGACGCCGTTCACTACAGCTCCGTAGAAGCTGGAGACATTGGGAAACAGATAGAACGCGCCTTCAGGGTTCGTGCATGTGATTCCGGAAATGGTATTCAGCCGACTCAGGAGATACCTCCGACGTCGATCGAATTCAATGACCATGGTGAGCAGATCATTCTGCGGGCCGAGTAAGGCGGCCACCGCGGCTTTTTGCGCGATCGAGGTGGGATTCGACGTGACCTGACTTTGGATAGTGCCCATCGCCTTGATGATGTCCGCCGGACCTGCCGCGTACCCGATCCGCCAACCGGTCATGGCATACGCCTTTGAGACGGTATTTACAAGAATCGTTCGCCGCTTCACCTCCTCGCCGAGCGAGGCGATGCTCATGTGGGTATGCCCGCTGTAAGTCATAGATTCGTACGCCTCATCCGAAATCACCAATAGGTCTCGCTCCACCGCCAGCGCGGCGATCGCCCGTAGCTGTTCCGGCGGGATCATGGCGCCGGTCGGATTGCATGGGCTGTTAAGCAGAATCGCCTTGGTTTTTGGCGTAATGGCGGGTTCCACCGCCGCACGGGTCAGGTGGAAACCATCTTCTTCCCGCGTCTGCACGATGACCGGTCGCGCATCGACGAGTTGGATCTGTTCGGTGTAGGTGACCCAGTAGGGCGCCGGGACTATCACCTCGTCCCCAGACTCAAACAGTACCTCGGCGATGTTGAATAGCGAATGTTTCGAACCGCACGAGACGATCACCTCTGCAGGGGTATAGGAGAGGCCATTATCGCGCTTCAGCTTGGTGACGATCGCCTTCTTCAACTCGTCGATGCCGGAGGCGGCCGTGTATCGTGTGAACCCCTCCCGAATAGCGACAATTGCCGCTTCCTTGACGTGGTCCGGCGTCTCGAAATCCGGTTCCCCGAGCCCGAGGTCCACAACATCAATTCCGTCCGCCTTCATCTGCTTAGCGACAGCAGCAATGGCGAGGGTGGCAGAGGGACTGGCATTCCTTGCGCGACTTGACAGATTCACCGTCATTCTCCTTGTCTCCGTTCTCCTGCTTCCCGCAGGGCGATTCGCTCTTTGAGCATCTTTGAGACCATTGGTCTCACAAATTGGGAGACATCTCCCCCAAGTAGGGCGATCTCTTTTACTAGTCGAGAGCTGAGGTAAGAATACTGCTCGTGGGGCATAAGGAATACCGTTTCGATCTCTTCGTTGAGCTTCCGATTCATCAGCGCCATCTGGAATTCGTATTCGAAGTCGGAAAGGGCGCGGAGACCACGGATGACAACTCGCGCTCTCCTGCGATGCATATAATCCACCAGAAGACCGTCAAAGGATTCGACAGAGACACCGCGCATAGTCCGGACGGCGTCCCTAATGATCCGCTGACGCTCCGCAAGGCTGAAAAGCGCGGATTTGTCTGGATTTGTACTCACCGAGATGACAAGGTGAGGAAAGAGGCGGTGGGCTCGCCTGGCGATATCGATGTGTCCAAAGGTAAACGGATCGAAGGTCCCGGCGTAGATAGCCAGCGTCGTCACATTGCCTCCCGTCGATAGAGCTGAAGAGCTGCGGCGCCATGCCGGACTTCACGAATAAGCGCCAGCCCAGCAGGGGCTTGGATAGGGGTGTCCTTTGTAGATCGTTCCAGAATCACAATACCGGTCGGTGCAAGCAGCCCTGTGGATGCTATCATAGAGAGCGCCGCCTCTGCGTCAGTTCGCTGGTAGGGCGGATCTAGAAAGATCAGATCGAATTGTCGTGCGGCACAGGCCGTCCGGCGCAGGAATCTGAGAACCTCCATCGGGACAACCTCGACCTGCTCACGGAATCCAGACGTTTCGATGTTCCGGCGTAGCATCGCAAGGGCCAACCGATCGCACTCAACGAATACCGCCCCGGCGGCGCCACGGCTCAAGGCCTCGATCCCCACGGCTCCGGTCCCGGCGTACAAGTCCAGAAAGGTTCTGCCCTCCACCTGCTGTGCCAGCACATTGAACAGAACCTCGCGGAGATAATCCGAGGTTGGCCTCGTTTCTCTTCCACGAGGAGCCTGAATCCGTCGCCCTTTAGCGAGACCGCCGATCACCCTCATCGGTTGTACGCATCCGTCATATGCTTCTGCGCTTGATTTTGGCGGGCCGTTACCGTATACTTTCGGTTCGTTGCGAAGCGATCACATGATAGCCACAAACCATCGGAGGTCATGCCATGCCATCCACCCATCCCTCGCAGTGTGAGATATGCGGGCGAGGACCGCGAGTAAGCAGTCAGGTCAGTCATGCCCACAACGTCAGCAAGCGCCGCCAGCAGATCAACGTCGCACGTCATCACGTTGTCATGAATGGAACCCAACGCCACATGGCGGTCTGCACACGCTGCCTGCGCTCCGGCCTAGTCCAGAAGGCTGGACCACAGCAGGGATCCGTGCGCTAGCCACGAATGCGCTCTACTCCCAGCACCCCGTCGATCTGGCGAATTGCCCCCATCGCTGACTGAAGCTGCTTCAGATCGAGCACCTCAAGCGTGAAGGTGTTCAGTCCCTTGCCATCATCCGTCACGCGTATATCAGCCTGAGCGATGTTAATCTTGCTCGCGGAGATTGCCGAGCTGAGCGCGGCCAGGATCCCGGGTCGGTCCGTCCCGATCACTACGCGGATCTTGACTTGGTGGGCGGTCTTCGGTGCCGCATCCCAGGAGACCTTGATCTTTCGATCCACGTCGTACATGAGTTGATTCAGATTAGAGCAGTCCGCACTGTGAACCGAAACGCCGCGCCCACGAGTGATGAATCCGACAATCTCATCACCAGGGAGCGGGCTGCAACACATGGCGAACCGAACGAGAAAATCGTGTGATCCCAGAAGGGTCACGCCCTCGTCCGGATGCTGGCTAGCCTTTCGCTCCGGCTTCACCTCTCCTTCTTGTAGCAGCTCTTCTGCAGGTAAAAGCTTTGCTATGGCCTGGCGAGGGGAGAGCTGGCCAAATCCGACGGTGGCGAAAAACTCGTCTGGGGTTGCATAGCCATGACCGGTGAGGGCCTTCGTGACCGCACTTGGCTTGAGGATCTGAGAGAGGCTCTTGCCTAGCCGCCGAAGCTCCTTCTCCAGTAGGTCTTTCCCGAGGCTAATACTCCGGACCTTCTCCTCGTTTTTTATCCACTGCCTGATCCGTCCTCTCGCCCGCGGGGTTTTCACGAGTTTCAGCCAGTCACGGCTTGGATGGTGCTTTGAATCGCTCAGGATTTCGATGATATCGCCATGTTGCAGTTCGTATCGCAGGGGGACCAGGCGCCCATTCGCTCTGGCTCCCACGCAGGTGAGGCCGATATCGGTATGGACACCAAAGGCGAAGTCAATAGGACAAGCCCCCTTAGGGAAGCTCTTCACATCCCCTTGTGGCGTGAACACGTAGACTTCTTCAGGGAACAGGTCCACCTTCACCGTTTCCAGGAACTCCCGGCTGTCTTTCAGATCCCGCTGCCACTCCAGTAGCTGTCGAATCCAGGCAAACCCTTTATCAGCCGGGTCAAGCGCTGCCTTCCCCTCCTTGTACGCCCAATGGGCCGCAATCCCTTGCTCCGCCGTTTTGTGCATCTCACGGGTTCTAATTTGTATCTCAACCGGCTCGCCGACCGGGCCTATGACTGTCGTGTGCAGGGATTGATACATGTTCGACTTTGGCATCGCAATGAAGTCCTTGAACCGACCGGGAATAGGCTTCCACAGAGAGTGGATGACGCCCAGCGAGCCATAGCAGTCCGTGACTGATTCGGTGATCGCCCGGACCGCGGTCAGATCATAGATCTCATCAAATCCCTTTTGCTGATCGCGCATTTTTTTGTAGATGCTATAGAAATGTTTGGGACGACCTATGATCTGTGCCCGGATGCCGCCCTCGGTTAACTTCTGCTGAAGGATCCCAATGACCTCATTGATATCCTTCTCCCGCTCCTGCAGTTTCTTCGCGATCCTTGCTGCCAGATCCTGGTAGGCATCGCGTTCGAGGTGGCGGAGAGCCAGGTCTTCGAGCTCTGCCTTCATCCAGTAGATTCCGAGGCGGTGCGCGATGGGGGCGTAGATGTCGAGGGTCTCCCTGGCGATCAGCCGACGCTTCTCCTCCTTCAGCGGTTCAAGGGTTCGCATATTATGGAGCCGATCAGCCAGCTTGATCAGAATGACCCTGATATCTTTGGACATCGCCAGCACCATCTTTCGGAGACTTTCGGCCTGATGCTCGATGCGGCTTCCGAAGGGGAGCCTGCTGATCTTCGTGAGACCGTCAACGAGATCCCCGATCTCGTCACCAAAGGTCTGCTTGACCTCCTCGAGCGAGGCGTGGGTATCCTCCACGACATCGTGCAGGAGGGCGGCGGCGATACTCGCCACATCCATCTTAAGATTCAGTACAATCTCAGCCACGGCTGTCGGGTGCGACAGGTACGGCTCTCCCGAGATCCGTTCCTGGCCTTTGTGCACCCTGGCGGCAAAGTCGTACGCCCGTTGCAGCAGGGTCACATCCGCGTCAGGTGCTACTGCGCGAATGCGTTCAATGATCGGCTCGATCCCCATTGTTCCTGTACCTGGTGTTGATGATTTATTCCGCCAATCTTCCCTAACCCTTCGTACTACTCTATTTTCGCATACTTTCCTGGACGTTCCAAAAGCTTTCAGAGGGCTTCACACTCTGACGGCCAACCTGCCTTCTTCATCAGGTGCGCCTGGTGTAGTGCGTCCAACGCTTTTTTAAACATATTCCAGGCCGTCATTCCCGCGAATTCGGGAATCCAGTGCAGAAAGACTGGATTCCCCCCCGCATCAAGTACGGGGCAGGCTTGTCAAGCCCGAAATGACAACCCCAGAACAGCGATAGAAAGTTGTCATTGCGAACGAAGTGAAGCAATCTCGCATTATTGCACTGAGATTGCCGCGCACCCTGCGGGTGCTCGCAATGACGCGAAGAATAGAGTAGTTGCGAAGTCTATCGCTGTTCTTGAATGACAAACAATGTAAGGGATTTATGAAAAACTACGCTAGCATTCCAGCAGACTAAGGATTTCCTCTTGCAGGATCGGGCCCTGTCTCACGATGACGGGCGGGCTTATGGTGACATCTACGACGGTTGACGAACTCCCACCGGCGACGGGACCCTCATCCAGGACCAGGTCCACTCGATCCCCAAGCTGACGTAGCACCTCATCAGCGTCCAGGGGATCTTTGCCCCCCGAGCGGTTCGCGCTTGTTCCGGTCACGGGGCTGCCGAAGCGGCGAATCAGGGCTAGCGCAACAGCCGCATCTGGAACTCTGAGGCCGATCCGGCCGGTACCGGCGGTAAGCAGCGTGCAGGCCCCGCGAGGAGCCCACAGCACAAGGGTAAGCGGACCAGGCCAGTAGCGCTTGGCAAGCCGAACGGCCGCATCTGGAAGTTCACCGACCAGTTGGATCGCCATCATGAGATCGGCTACGAGCAGCGGGATTGGGGCCTTCCGGCTACGGCCTTTTGCTGCAAAGAGACGCTCGATGGCCAAGGGGTTCGAGGCGTCGGCTCCAAGGGCATACAGCGTGTCGGTAGGGAACGCCACCAGGCCACCCTTGCGGAGAATCGAGGCGGCTCGCGCCACCGCCCGAGATGACGGGGCCTGAGGCGTGATGGCAAGCCTTATTGCCTGAGCATTCGGTCGGTCACCTGTTCGAACCATCCGTGAAAGCTGCCCCCTTTCTTCACCCGATAGATCATATACGGCGGCTCGACCAGATCCCCCTTAGGGTCCCACCGGAGCCGGCCGAGGGCAAACGTCGCACGTCGCACATTGAACGTTGAACGTTGAACGTCTCACCTTGAACCTTGAACGTTTCACCTTGAACCTTGAACCTTGAACGTCGCACATTGAACCTTGAACCTTGAACGTCTCACACTACTCCCCAAGATAGGCGCTTCGGACCTTCTCATTTGCCATGAGGTTTTCTGCCTCATCCGTCAGCACGATCAGACCGACCTCCATGACGTACCCCCTGGCTGCGACTCGCAGGGCCATGTGTGCGTTTTGCTCGACAAGCATAATCGTGGTACCTTGCGCATTAATCTCTCGAATCACCTCGAAGATCGTCTCCACCAATTTGGGGGCCAGCCCGAGCGAGGGTTCATCCAGCAGCAGAAGCCGTGGGCGCGCCATCAGGGCACGGCCGATGGCCAGCATTTGCTGTTCCCCGCCCGAGAGGGTTCCGCTCAGTTGGGACTGGCGGTCTTTGAGCAGCGGGAAGAGCAAAAATACCCGATCAAGGTCCTGACGGATCTGCGCTGTATCAGCGCGGGTATAGGCCCCCATCTCCAGATTTTCCATTATGGTCAGTTTTGGAAAGATTCTCCGCCCCTCCGGGACCTGCGAGATACCACGCCTGACGATAGCATGTGATGGAAGATGGGTCAGGTCCTCTCCCTCGAAGATGATCCGTCCGGCGGTTGGTCTGATGATTCCGGAGATGGCCATCAATGTAGAGGATTTTCCAGCCCCGTTGGCGCCGATAAGCGTGACGATCTGACCCTCCTCTACTTCAAGGCTTACGCCCCTCAGGGCATGGATGGCGCCATAATGGGCATGCACCTCTTGCAGCCTAAGCACGTATCGACTCCTTCCCCAGATAGGCGTCAATCACTCTGGAATCCGCTCTGATCGCCTCCGGTGTGCCTTCAGCAATCTTGACCCCGTGGTCGAGAACTACCACTCGCTCAGAGATGCCCATGACCACCTTCATATGGTGCTCGATGAGCAGAACGGTGATGCCGCGTGCGCGAATCAAATAGATCAAATCCATGAGGGCGTTGGTCTCCTGGGGATTCATCCCTGCGGCCGGCTCATCCAGGAGCAATAGGGTCGGGTCGCTCGCCATCGCTCTCGCGATCTCAAGCCGACGCTGATCGCCATATGGGAGCTCGCTTGCCCACAGATCGGTCTTTTCCTCGAGACCCACGAATCGAAGCAGGTCGCGCGCCTTCGCCACCAACTCCTCTTCTTCAGTAAGTACGCCTTTCGGTCTAAAGATGGCGCCGACAACCGAGGCGTGCATCCGACAGTGGCGTCCTACCATGACGTTCTCGAGTACCGTCATATCCCGAAAAAGCCGAATGTTTTGAAAGGTGCGGGTCACCCCTTTCGCCGTGACCTGGTTCGGCCTCAGGCCAACCATGTTCTGCCCGCGATAGAGAACCTCTCCAGAAGTTGGAACACAGAGGCCGGTCACGCAATTGAAAAAGGTGGTTTTGCCGGCCCCGTTGGGGCCGATCAGGCTGACGATTTCCCCCGCCTTTACGCTCAGATCGACCATATCAAGCGCTCGGAGACCACCAAAGTCTACTGACAGCTTTCGTGTTGCAAGGAGGGTCATGCTCGCGTCTTGCGGAAACTGTAAGGCTGGACAGACTTGTCCTAACCCCGTCGAAGGGGCCTGGGGCCCGCTCACTACCGTGGCGCGAGAAACCTCCTTACGCCATAGGGGGACCGCGCGGCGACGTGCGGCGAGCAGCCCCTCCGGCCGCATCACCATCATCGCGATCATGGCAGCTCCAAACACCAGCATACGGTATTGTGCAAACTGCCGCATCAGTTCAGGCAGGATCAGCAGCATCGCCGCGCCCAGGATCACTCCTGGCACACTTCCCATCCCGCCGAGCACCACCATGCACAGGACGATGACCGATTCGAAAAACGTGAAGCTCTCCGGAGAGATAAATGTCATTTTACTCGCAAAGAAAACGCCCGCGAGTCCTGCCCAGGTCGCGCCAAGACTGAACGCGAGGAGCTTCGTCTTGACCAGGTCGATGCCCATCACCTCAGCGGCGACCTCGTCATCGCGCATCGCGGTCCAGGCGCGGCCGAGACGCGACTGATTAAGTCGATCAACCACGAAGATGGTCAGGAGAACAATCGCCAGGATCAGGTAATAGTAGTGGATCGGGTGGAAAAAGGTGAACCCGAAGAGGCTTGGACGCGGGATTTCGATGATCCCGTTGGGCCCTCCCGTGAAGCTATCCCAATTGTTCAGAACGATACGGATTATCTCACCGAACCCCAGGGTCGTAATAGCCAGGTAGTCTCCCCGCAGACGCAGGGCCGGGACGCCGAGGAGGACGCCGAAGATGGCCGCCAAGGTCGCTCCGAGCGGCAGGACCTCCCAGAACGAGAGGCCGACTCGGGTTGCGAGAAGGCCGTAGGCATAGGCGCCTACCGCATAAAACGCGATGTAGCCAAGATTCAGAAGTCCGGCCAGGCCCACGACGATGTTGAGCCCGAGCGCCAGCGTCACATAGATCCCTACCTGGGTCAGCACATCGATGTGATACCGGTTCAGACCAAGAGGGATCACGACCGCGCACGCCAGGGCCAAGGCGTAGAGTGGGCGACGATCGACCCGCTGGGCAAGGTTACGGATTGTAGCCCCACCGGCCTCCATCATGCGATCCATCCACACTGGCGATGCTCTCCGCCACTGGGACACGAGCCACTGCATGAGGCCGAGCAATACCGCGACGCCGGAAACCATGAGGGGGCGTTCCAGCCCAAAATAAGGGGCCTCTATCTCCATCATGAGAGGCAGCGACAGAAGCCCCAGCCAGAGGCTGATCAGGACGATTCTCAGCAAAGGGCGTCGGTACAATAGAGCGGAACGGGATGGGGCTCGCATGTTCAGCCTAGACACGCTTTGAGCTATCCTCGCCTAAGAGGCCACTGGGACGGAAGATCAGCACGAGGACCAGGATGGCAAACGCAAACACGTCTTTGTACTCGCTGGAGATATAGCCCGCCCCAAGGCTTTCGATGAGACCTAACAGCACCCCGCCGATCATCGCGCCCGGAATGCTGCCGATCCCGCCCAGGACGGCGGCAGTAAAGGCTTTGATACCGGCCATGTAGCCGATATAGAAATTAATCAGGCCATAGTACATCCCGACCATGACCCCGGCCACTGCCGCGAGCGCCGAGCCAATGAGAAAGGTCACACTGATCACTTGGTTCACATCGATGCCGACCAGGCTGGCCATCTGCTGATCCTGAGCGGTTGCACGCATCGCCTTGCCGATCTTTGTTCGACGCACCAGCAGGTGAAGCGCGAACATCATGAGGACCGAGGTGGCCATGATGAAGAGCTGGATCGCGCTGATCCTGCCACCCGGAAGGTCTATCCCGCCCTGGATGAACAGCTCAGGGAATCCTTTATCCCTGGGTCCCTGCGCCAGCATCACGAAGTTCTGGAGAAAGATAGAGACCCCCAGGGCGCTGATGAGGGGAGACAGACGCGGGGCAGTGCGCAGAGGTCTGTAGGCCAGCCGTTCAATGGTGACGCCGTACGCGCCGCAGAAGAGGATCGCCACAATCATCATCAGCAGGAGGGTGACGCCGGAGTCAGGGGATGTCAGGTGGAGGGCGGTCAGGAGGCTGAAGGTGACGATCCCCATGTAGGCGCCCAACATGTAGATTTCACCGTGGGCGAAGTTGATCAGCCCAATGATCCCGTAGACCATGGTGTAGCCTAACGCGATCAATGCATAGACACTACCGAGCGTCAGCCCGTTCACCAGCTGTTGAAGCAGCATCTCCGCTCAACACAAAGGGAGGGAAGAGATTGCTCCCTTCCCTCCACCACGTGACGCGTCACCTCCCACCTACTGGAGTTCCACGAACTTCCCGTCCTTCACCTCCCAGATCACGTAGGGCGACACGAGGACATCGCCCTTCTTGTCGAACTGGATCGGTCCGAGGGCGGTCTTCCACTTGGTCCTCCTGATATGGTCCGCGATCTTGATGCTATCGGTAGACTGGGTCGTGGCGATCGCTTCAAAGAGCAGGGTGGCAGCCACATAGCTATATACGGTGTAGGCTCCAACCTCAGTGCCGAACTTTTCTTTGTGCCGCCTGATGACTTCCTGGGCTTCCTTGATCTTCGTTTGGTCCGGGGTAAAGGTGATGAAGGAGCCCTCCGCCGCCTTGCCGGCAATGTCGATGAACGCTTTTGCCCAGACGCCGTCGCCGCTCATAAAGACCGTCTTCATTCCCAGCTCACGCATCTGCTTCGTAAGCAGAATGGCCTCTGGATAGATGCCGCCATAAAAGAGGACTTCAGGATCGCTCAGCCTCACTGCGGTGAGCACCGGTCGGAAGTCTTTTTCTCCCTGCGTGACGCCCCCGTAGTAGACAGGCTTAATCTTGGCCTTCTCAAGGGCCTTCACGGTTTCATCAGCCAGCCCCTGTCCGTATGTGGTCTTGTCGTGCAGGACCGCGATCCTTCTCTTCTGCAGCTTCCTCACAATGAAGTTGGCCGCCACACCACCCTGCTGGTCGTCTCTGCCGCACACGCGGAAGACGTTCCACAAGCCGCGCTCGGTGAACTGCGGGTTGGTGGAGGCAGGAGTAAGCTGGACAACCTTGCCGTCACGATAGATGGTGGAAGCTGGAATCGAACAACTGCTGTTGAAGTGGCCGATCACCCCGACGACCCCTTCATTCACGAACTTGTTGGCGACTGCGACGGCCTGCCTTGGATCGTGTTGGTCGTCACCCCATACGATCTCGATCTTCCGTCCGAGGAGGCCTCCCTTGGCATTCCACTCCTCTACGGCGATGATGGCGCCGCCCTTCAACTCCTGTCCCAAGGTAGCCTGATCACCCGTCAGCGGACCAGCCACCCCAACTTTTATGGTGCTGGCCGCATGGGCGTTTACGGCTATGAGCAGGATAAGTGCTAGAGCCTTCCAAGGCCACAACCACCGCCGTCCCATCCAGTCCTCCTCAATCGAGCTACCCGTAGCATCATCACACTCAAGCACCCCACATTCCAGCGAACAGCCGTTGCCCCTCCCCCTCACCCCAACCCTCTCCCGCCTGTGGGAGAGGGGGTCTTATACTGAGCCTGTCGAAGGGTAAAGTATTTTGGTTATTCCGGAATTACCGTGGGTGAACCTACCCGCGCACAGACATGTCCCCTGTTCTTCCCCTTTGGCAAAGGGGGATCGAAGGGGGTTTCTCCCTCCGGTCCTGCTCACGACCCTCCGGAGTCTCATGGTGTCCTCCATAAAAACCCCCCTGCCCCCTTTTCCAAAGGGGGAAACGGGTAGTCCCCCTCTTTGGAAAAGGGGGGTTAGAGCCTGCCTCTGCGGCCCTGCCCCGGCATGTATTAAGCCGGGGTATTAAGCCGGGGGGAGATTTTCCACCCGTAACTGAATGGTTACTACAAGCATAACTTTAATGTTTACCATGGGATATTCATGGCCTTTGGCGCCACCCATGCAGCATGAAAATCGCTACCCAGCGCGCCGTTCCCCTCCTTTCTAAGGAGGGGCCATGGGAGGTAGACGGGGAGGGGATTTTCTGAGTAAATAACGCGAAAGCTCTATCAATAACTTTCCGCTGTGTCATCGCCCGCTTTCCGCCTGCTCAATGGCTGTCACGAAAGCCCGGGTGGCTGCTGTGATATCGTCGACGCCGACAATCTCCGAGATCACCGCAACACCAGCGGCTCCGCTCTGAATGACCTCTCCGACGTTGCTCAATCTAATGCCGCCGATGGCCACAATCGGGATATCGATCCTGGCTCGTAGTTGTCGAATAGTATCACAGCCAACCGGTTCGTACCCGGTGGCTTTCGTAGCTGTCGCGAATATCGGCCCGATACCGAGATAATCGGCCCCCTGTTCTGCGGCCCTGAGGGCCTGCTCCAGGGAGTGGGTCGAAACCCCCATAATCTTGCTTGCCCCCAGGAGCGCACGGGCATTCCCGGGCGGCAGGTCATCCTGTCCAAGGTGGACCCCGTCGGCATCGACCGCGAGCGCGAGATCCAGTCTGTCGTTGACAATGAAGCAGACCCTACGCTCCCGACACAGTTTGGCGATCTGGCGTGCCTCCTGCAAAAGCTGACGAGGTCCGGCCGTCTTGTCCCGGAGCTGGATCATCGATGCGCCACCCTCTACGGCTTGCGCCGCAATGTCAACGTGGCTCAACCCGGGTCGCAGCTCACGATCGGTGATGACGCACAAGCGGCATACCTGCCAAGGAATCAAGAAGCCATCTCGGTGTGAGAAACCAGATGTTATTAACTGATTTTGAATCCACTGGGAGCTCATTCCCAGCAGCTTGCCGCAAGTTCGTCATACCGGCGAAAGCCGGTATCCAGAGAGGGCCCGACTGGATTCCCCCGTATCAAGTACGGGGCAGGCTCGTCAAGCACGGAATGACGGGCCAGAACAGAAGACGATACCCCGTAGCTTGCTGCGGGGTAGTTCATTGAGACGGTTATCAGGCTCGCTCCACATAGGCACCGGAACGTGTATCGACGCGGAGGAGGTCGCCGATGTTAATGAACAGCGGCACCTGGATCACGGCGTTGGTCTCGAGTGTCGCCGGCTTGGAGCCGCCGGAGGCAGTGTCACCACGGAAGCCGGGGTCGGTCTCGACCACCCTGAGCTCGACAAAGATGGGAAGCACGACATCGACGGGCTCCCCACGATAGAACAGGACCGAAATGATCATCCCGTCCTTGAGGAAGCCACTAGCCGCTCCTAGCTTTTTCTGGCCAATAGAGAACTGATCGAAGCTCTCCGTATCCATAAAGTGGTAGACATCGCCATCATGGTAGAGGAATTGCACTTTCCGATCCTCCACCTCCGCCTTCTGAAGCTTCTCTTCGGTTCTGAAGGTGCGGTCGCTGATGGCGCCGGTCTTCATATTCTTCAGCTTGGTGCGCATGAAGGCGCCGCCTTTGCCGGGCTTGACCCACTGATAGTCAGTCACGACGTATGGGGTTCCGTCCAGTTCGACCTTGACCCCCGAGCGAAGATCTCCTGCAGCGATCATCATCTCTTTTCTCCATGAGTTAGCGAGACCTGAGCCTTCACCTTACGATCCCTTTTTATCAAGCAGGTAAAGAGCGGCCTCCATCCCGAGCCGATAGCTAAAGGCGCCGAAGCCTGTGATTTGTCCAGCCGCAACGTCGGCAATGAGAGAGCGATGTCGAAACTCTTCGCGTCGGTAGATGTTCGACAGGTGCACTTCGACCGTAGGGATGGCTGCGGCAATGATCGCATCCCGCAGTCCCACGCTCGAATGAGTCAAGGAGGCTGCGTTCACAATCATCGCATCAGCCCATCCGATGGCCTTATGGATAGCATCGATAAGTTCGCCTTCGTGATTTGATTGAACGAAGCGAACCTCGGCTACTTGCGAGGCTGCATAAGACCGGAGTTCATCCTCGATCTCTTTCAGTGTTGTATGACCATACTGGTCCGGTTCACGACGACCCAACAGGTTTAAGTTGGGGCCGTTCAACACAAGGACCCGTCTTCCCGATTCGCGTTTCGCGCCATCCATCTTACAATCTCCACGCTGCACGGATGGCCGCTCGCAGCTCACCAGGATCCGAAATGGCCGCCATTGCAGCATGCCCGATCCCTTTTGTTAAGACAAAATAGATCACCTGATTTCTCACCTTCTTGTCGTAACGCATTGTTTGTACAAGGCTGGCCGTAGTAGCGGATGCCATTATCGGGAGCCCAATCCTCACAAGGAGCGTACGCAGTCTATTCAGATCTTCGCGCTCGCAAAGGCCTCGGTTCACCGAAAGCATTGTCGCCACCACCATACCGATCGCTATTGCCTCACCGTGAAGAAGTCGTTGGTATCCGGCGACAGTCTCAAGAGCGTGGCCCAGCGTATGCCCGAAGTTGAGAATTGCGCGTATCCCCTCCTCTCGTTCATCCTGTTCGACGATATCCGCCTTGATCGCACATGAGCGGGTCACCAGATGCGTCATAGGCTCTTCCTCTGCCCGCAGGATTGAATCCAGGTGTGTTTCAATATACGCGAAGAGTTCTCGATCCGCGATCATACCGTATTTTATCACCTCGGCCAGCCCCGCCCGTATCTGTCGCGACGGCAGCGACTTCAGCGTCTGGACATCGGTCACGACCAATGACGGCTGGTGGAAGACACCGACCAGGTTCTTCCCTGCGGGCAGATTGACGGCGACCTTCCCGCCGACGCTACTGTCCACCTGGGCCAGGAGGGTCGTCGGAACATGAATCAACGGGATGCCTCGAAGAAAGGTTGCCGCCGCAAACCCTGCCAAGTCGCCTATCACCCCACCACCCAAGGCGACTACCGCAGAGCGGCGATCCATCCGGTTGTGCAACAAGGCCCGATACAGACTAGCCGCCTGGCGCAACGATTTTGCCCGCTCCCCCGCTAGAACCTCTGCGATCCCCACCTGGAATCCAGCTCGTCGGAGCGAGGCCGCAGCATTAGCCCCGTAGAGGCGGCCCACGACCGGATTCGTGACGATCATGACTCGCCTGCTTAGGAGTAGCTCACCGCATAGCTCGCCCAGTTGCTTCAGCAGTCCACTGCCGACGGCAATCTGGTAGCTCCTGCTGCCGAGCGTCACGGGAACCCTGGCTGCCATCTTCATCAACCCCCTCCTCACCTCCCCCTTATTAAAGGGGAGGGACTGGGAGAGAGTCCTGCCTGGAGGCGGAGCTGCTGAATAATCCGATCTACGATCTCCTCCACATCGGCCCCGCTCGTCTCAATAGAGAGATCCGCCTGGGCATAGGCAGGGCCTCGCTGTTCCAGCAGCTCCCGAATTCTGGCGAGTCGGTCCGAACTCTGTAAAAGGGGACGGCGGACATCGGTTCCCAGCCGCTGCAGGATGACAGCGGGCTCGGCCACAAGGCAGACGAGGAACGCGCCTGTTCTGAGGTTCCGGACATTCTCGGGATCGAGCACGGCACCGCCGCCTGTGGCAACGACACAGCTCCCGCGATTCGCCATACTCGCAATCAACTCTCGTTCTCTCCGCCTGAAGCCCGACTCTCCCTCCGAGGCAAAGATCTCCGGAATCGCCATGCTCGCCGCCGCTTCTATGGCGTCGTCCAGATCGATAAAGGGCAGCGCAAGCCGTTCGGCCAGATGACGGCCTACAACGGTTTTCCCTGTCCCCATAAACCCGGTAAGTACAATCTTCATGTCAGTGTAACCAACGCTTCTTTACGCATTCCGTTCGCCCTGAGCCAGTCGAAGGGTGAAGCATTTCAATAGGTTCCGTTCATTCCGTTGAGGGTCGATACCCCGCGGCTTGCCGCGAGTTCGTCATACCGGCGGAAGCCGGTATCCAGCGGGCCCGACTGGATTCCCCCGTATCAAGTACGGGGCAGGCTCGTCAAGCACGGAATGACGGGCCAGAACAGAAGACGACACCCCGTAGCTTGCTGCGGGGTAGCTCATGGGTTCGACCAGCTCACCACGAACGGATTGTACAAGGCATTTCTGAGACGCTACACTAACGTTCGCGAACCGACGTGAGATATCCCTGATAATTGCGTGTCATCTCCTCCAGGCTGTCGCCGCCGAACTTTTCCGTAAATGCCCGGGCAATCTCATACGCCACCACGGCCTCCCCAATCACCCCGGCGGCGGGGACAGCGCAGATATCGGATCGCTCGATACTCGCTTTAAATGGCTCTTTCGTACAGAGATCTACTGAGGCCATCGGGGCGTACTGCGTGGCAATCGGCTTCATTGCGCCACGCACAAGAATCGGCTCGCCGTTCGACATCCCCCCCTCAAGCCCACCGGCCCGGTTGGTCCTCCGCATGAAGCGACCATCCTCGTAGAAGATCTCATCATGGGCCTCGGACCCGAAGCACCGGGCGCCCTCAAAGCCCATACCGATCTCCACGCCTTTGATTGCCTGGATGCTCATGACAGCCTGGGCAAGCCGACCGTCGAGTTTACAGTCCCAGTGGACATAACTGCCGAGCCCTACCGGCGGATTGAGCGCCACCACCTCGAACACGCCTCCCAGGCTCGTGCCCTTGCTCCTGGCCTCGTCGATCTTCCGCATCATCGCCTCACCCGCCTGCTGATCCGCGCATCGTACTGGCGAGACCTCGGCGCGCTCTCGGATCTCCGCAAACGAGAGGCCATCCGTCTTGGCCACGACGGTACCGATCCCAACGACATGACTGAACACCTCAACACCAAACTGCAGCAGCAAGCGTTTGCAGACGGCCCCGACTGCCACACGGGCGGTCGTCTCCCTGGCGCTGGCGCGCTCCAGCACATTGCGGATATCCTGCTGCCCGTACTTGAGAGCTCCAGCCAAATCCGCGTGTCCTGGTCTTGGACGAGTGACTGGCCCTTTTGGATCAGCTTCCCTCCCCGTAGGCGTTGGGTCCATCGTGAGCTTCCAGTTTTCCCAATCGCGGTTCGCAATCAGGATCGCGATCGGTCCACCCATAGTCAAACCGTGGCGAACACCGCCCACGATGTTGGCCTCATCCTTCTCGATTCGCATCCTGCCCCCGCGTCCGTATCCCTGCTGTCTTCTCGCGAGGTCTAGGGTGATCTCCTCGACGGCAAGCGGAAGATTGGCTGGGATACCCTCCAGGATTGCGGTCAGCATCGGACCGTGGGATTCGCCCGCCGTCAGATAGCGTAACATGCCATCACTCTGTCACCGATTCCTTTGCCGGTTCCTTTAGTAGTTTGACAGGCTCGATCCTGGAGCGCTGAAGCAGATACTCGATGCAGTTCTGCGCAAAACGATTCCGGTCATTCCAGTCCCCGGTGAGTGTCATGTCCATCGCAATCGCCAGGATGGTTCCAGAACCGATGCTGCGCTCAGCAATAAGCGGCATTGGACGACGCCCGCCCCCTTGAATCTCTCCGCCACCGGGGTTTCCCCCGCCAGCAAAGGCGGCCTTGGAGCCTTTGCGGTACTGAGCAATCTCCACCGCACCGCTGCCTGGGTCGAGTTCGTTAAAGAAGGCCATTGTCAGGATTACTACTCCTCTCAGGATCGGATGGTCGGGCTGCAGGATAAGCGTCGGACCGAACGGGTGAGGCAGCCAGTCATCCCGCGACGGCTTCAGCGGCAAAAGGTCCCCTAACGCTGTGCCGGCATACCCTCCACTCCCGTAAGACTGTTTGCCACCGCTCACCAGCAACGAACCCCCGCGCGCCAGATAGTCTGCAAGTCCGTCGCGCACCGCCTCCGGTAGGCTATCGTAGTTCACGTTCGAGAGGACAACCACCGAGAAAGCGGCTAGAAGGGAATCCCCGAGTTCGCGCCTGACTACCGCGCCAGTCCTCGACTCCACCTCCGACCAGGTAACGTAAGAGTCATCACCGAGCGAGAGGATCGTCGGCCCACCGTCGGCCAAGAGGTTGGGCGGTGGGCCGAGGGCCCAAGCCAGCATGGCCCAAGTCACCACAGTGAGAATCCTGGCGGTCAAAGACACAGGCATCATTAGTCCATCCACACTTCTCACCTTGATCTGTATTTTACCCCAACTACCGAGTGGAAAAAAGGGGAAACCTTGGCGCCAAGCGGCTTGAAAGAAGGGCAAGGAGCGATCGCTTACAGAAAGGGCTCTCTGGTGGCTCGTACTACCTGGGGGACTGCATGGTGGACGCTTTCTCAGTTGGACCCTTTTGTTCCTGTCTGTAGCTTTCGATAGCAAAGCTTAACGGGGGCTTCTGGGTCCTTGAAGTACAGCTTCAGCCACTCCAGTTTATCGATGTCTTTAGCTTTCAACTGCTCATCAAATGAAGTGGACTCATAAGGATCAAGGACATTCGAATCTTTAACCGGGAACTTTCCCTTACGTCGCCCTTTCACTCGGATTTCAACCTCAATCTGTGGAGCCCACGGTTCCTTCGAAAGATTTGTGATGACACCTAGGAGATGGTCTCCGACCAACTCGGTTTCACTAACGCCAAATTCCACCTTTTGCCCGGGACAAAGCCCCTCAGATCGGCTCTTTGCCAAACGTTCAGGGGCAATCTCGATGACGCCTCGCCGATCGACCTTGATCAGCTCGTCTCGCTTCATCCCATAGACCTCCGCACCATTTTCTTCTGGAACCCCCTTGGAGTTCACAAAGCTATCGCCCCGGTTGGTGATCAGGTAGTCTTCCAGGGGCATGGTGGTACCAGACAGCTTGATCGGCAGGAGGCTTTTTGTTCCGAAGATGGCATAGGCATCATCGGCGCTCACCTCTCCGAAGTTCCCATTGATCGTACTCCAAAAGATTTGCCCCTCTGGCTTCCCCTTCGTGCAGTCTTCCGTGAGGATTGACCGCTCGTCACCTTCAGGAGTTTTCCCAACCTCCTTGCGAACCCGAAAGGTGCAATCATCAGCCACGATGAAATGCCCTCCCTTAAGATAGATGAGGTATTCAGCATCCGAGGCGGAGAACGACCCAAGGACGAGCGCGATAGCCAGTATTGTTGTGTGACGCTTCTTTATCATTGCGCTAGCGGCTCTCGCAGCTTATTGACTCAGTCAGTTCCCCGACATTGAGTCGGCTCCTAACCTCAGCAATGAGGCGAAGGATGGGGAGTCTCTCCGCCCCTGACACAAGCGGCTTCAGATCACAGAGTACACTGAGCTTGTACTGCAGGCACGGTTCGTCGGCAGCATGACAGTCATGGAACTCCGCATACCTTGCAAGCAGATCTACTCGCCGCGCAGTAAGGAGCGCTGCGAGATTATTCCGCTCAGCTACAAGACACTGACGGTACTTATCCTGGTCTAATCGGATCTCCTTTTCAAGTGCTCCAATGGTCGTCTGTAGCGCTTTGATGCGCCCTGAGAGCTCATCGCTAAGAGACGCATGCTCCTCGGCGCTTGGGCGATCGACCCCAGCTATCGGCGTCTCCTCGCCGGAACGGTCAAGGTGGCGAAGCACCAACCCTGACTCAACCAGACGATTCTGCTGCTCTTTGAGGTCGTACTGTTTTTCCGCGAACTGTGGAGAAACCTCGGTAGGAGCCTTGAGCTGTAATCTGCCAAGTTCCCGTTCAGCCTTGTTGAAGACATCCTGAAGTCTGATGAGGTCATCGGGGGTTCCGAGAGCGATATGCGCTGACATCTGCTCTCGTATCGCTGCGCAAGGGTCGGCAGGATCTGCCTGCTCGGCGTGGGGCGGCGCTGAGGACCAGAGGAGCATCCCTAATACTACCGTGAAAACGAGAGATGATTTCCTGCGCCTGTGCTGAAGCAACCTCATTTTTACCACCCCGCCAGAAGCTCGCGCAGTCCTAGAGCCGTGACTCGTAGAGGATAGAGGGCGTAAGGAAAATCAGAAGCTCCACGCGCTCATCGGGACCGAGCGACTGCCGCTTGAAGAGCCAGCCCAAACCCGGGATGTTGCCAAAAAACGGCACTCGATCTGTACCGATCGACTCGTTTGACTGAAGGAGACCACCGATCACCACGGTGGAACCGTTCTGAATCAGGATGTTGGTCGTGGCCTTGCGAGTGTTGATGGGGAAAACAAATCCAAAGGGGCCGCTAATGACGTCTCCCGCGAAGGAACGCTCCGCCTCAACCTTCATCGAGACCCGCCCGTCCGGTGTAATGTGCGGCTTCACTTTCAGTTTAATGAAGGCCTCCTGGAACATGACAACCGTTCTGCCGGAGCTGTCGATCGTGGTATAGGGGACCTGCGTCCCTTGTTTGATCTCGGCCTCCTCGTTGTCCTGGGTCGCCACTCTCGGCGACGACAGGGTCCTAATCTTTCCTTCACGCTCCGCAGCAGAAAGCTGTACCCCCACAAGGAATCGATTTGCGAGGCTCCCGATTGTCGCCCCGAGAACGAACGGGTTGGCGCCTGCGGCGACCGCTGGAAGATTCAGCGCGAGCGGCACCGGCCCTAAGAAAGGGACACCGCCTCCAGTACTGGACGGTAGTGTACCAGGGGTCGGCGTGAGCGTGGGGAATTTAACCAAACCAGGAGTACCGCTTCCGCCGAAGGTCGTCACCCCCGTTTTACTCCCTGGTGTTGTGGGAATCCCCGCCCCACCCCATTGAATCCCGACGCTCTGCGAGAAGCTGCGAGAGGCCTCGACGATGCGCGCCTCGATCAGGACCTGGGGCGTCGGAATGTCGACCTGCTTCAAAAACGTCTCTATCCTCTCGACGCTCTCGGGGAGGTCCTTCACGATGATTCGGCTCGAGCGCTCATCGACGATCACGCTGCCTTGCGTCGTCTTCAGCGCAGTCAGGTGTGTTTTCAGGTCGGCCGCCTTCGCGTAATTAAACGGCAGCAGCTTGGTCACAAAGGGATCTTTCGGCGGCATATCCAGTTCTTTGGCGAGGGCGGCCATCTTCAGGCAGCGAGATTCCACATCAATCACAATCAGGGTGTTGGTCGTCTCCTCCAGTTCAATGCTTCCCCGCACCGTCTTGTGCTTTTCTAGAAGTTTTTTCACGTCCGGGGCTTTCGTATGCGCCAAACGAATCACCTTCGTACATGGAGGCTCATTAGCCCAAAGCCGGTCTTCTTCTTCAGCCTTTCTCTTTGCATCCTCAACCTTCCGCTTCTCTTCCTCCATTCGCAAGTCTTTGAGCTCCGTCGCCTCCTTTATGCGCAAGTCTTTGAGCTCCGTCGCCTCCTTAATTCGCATCGCCTCCTCGATACCCTTTACCCGATCATCCTTGCTCTTTCGGATATCAGTCGTTGGGCCGACATAGAGCACATTGCCGTCCTGCTCATAGCTGAGATCCAGGCTGCGGAGGATGACATCGAGCGCCTGACGCCACTCGACATTATCAAGCCGAACGGTCACTTGTCGTTTTTCCTTCGGGAGCTTATGGGCAAGTACTATATTCAATCCGCTAGCCTCACGGATTACCGTCCGCAGGATCTCATCGAGATCAGCATCCTTGAAAACCAACGACAACCGCTTGTTGGCGGCAGCGACTTTTGGCGTTGCAGGTACCGGCGCAATCGGTTGTGTGGCGGCCGCCGAAGGCAACGGGGGCGCCTCCTGTCCTGCTCCTCCGCTCGCCTTACGGCTGGGCCGTTTAGCCGCTGCCAGGGCAGTGGGGTTTTTCGGGAGTGGCGGTGGCGTTTCCCCTTTCGCGGCAGGAGGTGATGCGGCTGGAGGCTGCGCGGCCTGCACCGACCCTGTTTCCGCTCCTTCGACGGGACTCGCCACAGGCTTTTTCGCCGATCCTTCTGTGGGCGCGGAAGGATGGGGCTTTTCCGATGGCGGGACCGATTGGTCAGTGTCGGCTGCTAGCTTCGCCACCATCGTGGACACCGTCGGCTTCACGCCACGAGCCACCTCATCCACTGGTTCGACTGGGCTCACCATAGGCTCGGCGACCCGTTCCAGTTCCGTAGGCTCTTGCGCCACTGGGGCTAACTCAGAGACCTCAGCGCTGATCAGAAGCAGCAAGCTGTTGCCGATCAACTCCACGCGATACGGCAGCATCTGTTTGAGGTCTAACACCAGGCGGAGGCCTGGGATGGGACCTTGCGGGATCTGCATCGTCTGGATCCGTAAGATGGGAGAGTCGGCCGGCAGGTTGACGGGCCGGCTGATCGCGTTTATGGCGTGTGGCAGATCGACGACGAGGCGGGGCGGGTCGTGCTCCGCGAACGATGCATAATCGACCAGCGTCCCATCCGCCGTGATAATGATGGACGCCTCGCCTGGCCCCTGTACCCGGACCTGCACGCCGGTCACATCGACGGCTTGCGCCGCAGAAGAGGCGGTCAGCGAGGATGGATCACCTGAGGGCTGCTGCAGCGCCCTGTCCGTCGGAACCTCTGTGGTAGCACATGCTGTAGAAATCACCAGGAGGATTACGCCAGCAAGCGAGCGCTTTCGTGCTGCGTTATTGTCTCTGATCATCTTCATTGCGATTTCATTGATTCTACTGGCATATGTTTCTCTACGTATCCGGTAAGCAACTTCCCCTCCGAATTCTTCGTTTGCACCTCAAATTTTACACTATCCTTGGTGATCTTGACGACTTTTGCCGAATCAACGATGTCGTTTTCCCGGATGACGTACCCCATGCCTGGTGAGGAGTCCGACTCCACCAATGCGTAGTAGGAGCGGACTTCCCGGATAATACCAGTCAGCTTGAGATGCACTGTCGGGAGCATTTCTGACGTCATGACCCGAGGCAGCCGAAACGGATCGCGGCGCCCCCGGGACTGATACGTAGCAGGTCTATCCTGAGTTCCATCGAAGGGACCATCCTTCACCTCTTGAGTTGGGGAGGCGACGCGGGGCACAGGCTGGGGCAGGCTCTGGGCAGGGAAAGGCGTGGGCAGCGTCGTATCCCTGCCGCAGGCCGTGGCAGTCACAAGGATGAAGATTACCATGCTGCCAACAGACGTTCCTCGATTAGAGCGCTCTAGGACAGGCTTGCACGGGAGCCTATTTTGCCGCACTTGCAGCCTCACCACTCTTCGCTCCCGCTTTGCCTGAGTCTGCCCCGAGCGCCGTCGCTTGGTAGGTGTAGGTCACCACACCAAACTCAGCCTGGATGCTGTCCCCAGCCCTCTGGCCTTTCACTGCCGGGCGGATGGTCAGGTCGGCCACGTTCACAATTCGTTCCAATCGACCAAGCCGCTCAAAGAGTAGCCCAAGGTCATGGTATGTCCCCGCTACCTTGAGTTGCACTGGAATCTCAGCATAGAACTCCTTCATCACCGTGGCGCCGGGCTTGAACAAGGTGACGTCCAGATCCGCCTCCTGGCCTAGACTGGCAACCCGTTTTAGCAACGACGGGATCTCCTTTTCGGCCGGAAGCCTCTGGATCTCACGCTGGAGGCGCGCCTCCAGCAACTTGACATCTTGTTCCAGATGCGGTCTTTGGCTCGCGATCTGCCTGCTCTGCTCCGCCTTTGATCTCAACTGCAGTAGTTCAGCTTGAACCTCGCTCCGTGTAGTCCACTCCGACCTGAGGAAGAACTGCCAGTAGCCCATGGCCACTAGAATGGCGAATATGATGCCGAGAGCAACCCTTTGCTTTGGCGGGATGTTTGCAGTGTAGGCCGACAGATCAATAGAAGGCAACATCCCCCTCCTCCCGCCTACCCCGACAGGGTCGCAAGGATCTCGAACCGTTCGACCGGCCGGCCTTCGTACAGCGCAAGCTCTGAAAAGTTTAGCTCAACGCTGCTCACGATCGACTGGAGTCGCTGAAGCGCCAGCATCAATTCCGCAACAGCAAAGTGTGAGGAGGCATATCCTTGAATGACGAGCCTCCCGGAGACTTTACTGATTCCGGTGATCCAGCCGCCATCAGGCAATGCTTGACTGATACCATCAAGCAGACGGACCGGGCTATTTTGATCGAAGGCCAAGCGCTGAACGAGTGTCAGCCGGTCCTGAAGCTGTTTCTTGTCGCGAGTGTACTGCTCGACCAACAGGACGATCTTTTTGTTTGTGTCGATCTCACTCTGCGTCGCGACGATATTGGCTCGCAGTTGTTGCACGTCCCGCTTCACGTAATACCAGTACCCCAACATCCCTCCGGCAACAAGGACCGCCACGGCAATGATCGCTGCCTGAGTGGCCTTGACATGAACCTTTCTTTGTCGCTCCTCACGCGGGAGAAGGTTGATCCTGATCATCCCGCATCATCCTCCGGCTCCCGAAGGGCCAATCCCACGGCAACTGTCATCTGAGGAGCGACAGAGGCCAGGTACTGAGCATCGAACTTCTTCGGGTCCACAGTAATGTACTGAAAAGGATTGGTAACCTCAACAGGAAGCTCAAGCACACTTGAAAGGGATGCCGCCATGTCCGGCAACAGCGCGCATCCGCCGCTTAACACCACCCGGTGTATAGTATCCCGTTGGCTCGTCGAGTAATAAAAATCGAAGGATCGTCGTATCTCCCCAGCTAATTCGTTATTGGCCATCTCGATTACAGGCTTTGCTTCCGCAACGCTATGCCCCGCAACGGGCTCTCCCCTCTTTAGCGACTCGGCCTGTTCAAAACTTAAGCCCGCGCTCTTCTGTATCGACTCGGTGTGTCGGTTGCCCCCCAGCGGGCTATCCCTGGTAAATTCCGAAATCCCGCCGTCAAGAATATTAATATTGGTAACGGCCGCTCCGATGTTCACGAGGGCCACCACCTCGCCCGGCTGGACCTTCTTGGATATCGTAAAGGCATTCTCGATGGCGAAGGCGTCCACATCAACGACTGCGGCGCTCAGCCCGGCCGCAGTAATGACAGCCAGATAAGCATTGAGTGTGTCCTTTTTCACTGCGACCAGCAGTACATCCATCTCCTGCTCGTCAGGACCGGCCTCTCCAAGGATCTGGAAGTCAAGGTTAACATCCTCGATCGAGTAGGGAATGTGCTGCTCAGCCGCCCATATGATCCCTTCGCGGAGTTCCGCCTTCTTCATCTTGGGAACTTTAATCTTTTTGCTAATCACCGAGTTGCCCGAAACAGAAAAAGCCACGTCCTTGATGGCGATGCCGTGCTCTTTGAAGAGTTGCCGGATGGCGGTGCTGATCGTGGCGGCGTCCGTAATGATTCCATCCACGATCGTCTCGGGATGGATGCGGGCGATGCCAATTTCAGCTAATTGATAGGCGCTTCGTGATCGTTGAAGATGCACGGCCTTGACAGAGCTGGTTCCAATATCCAGCCCTACCAGCTCCTTTTGACGCGTCATCCATGAAAGCATTGTCATTCTCTACTTTTGACCACGATCCGTTATCGAAAGGCAGTATTGTATCACCTTCATATGACATTACATGGGGCTTGTCAAGCGAAAGTCCGAAGCCAAGCGTAACACTCAAGATCAGCGGCAGATACCCGCGGGCGCAAGCTTGTGGGTACCTACTCGATTGTCGAGGCCTTTAGTGACGCAACGAAATCGCCCGCGCGTTTCAACTGATCTGGCTGCCCGGCTGTTTGTTCCAGTAGCGAAACGATGGCGCTTCCTACGATCACCCCATCCGCCACCCTCGACACCATCCGCACCTGCTCCGGCGTTGAGATGCCAAACCCCACCGCGAGCGGCAGGTCGGTCTCCGCTCTGATCAACCGAAGGCTGGCATCAAGATCGTCGCTGAGCCCGGAACGAACCCCCGTCACACCCCGCAAGGAGACATAGTAGATGAAGCCTTTCGATGCAGCCGCGATCGTCCGCACGCGCTGTTGCGGGCTGGTCGGGGCGATCAGGAATACCGTATGAAGGTTGTGAGCGGCTGTCGCCTCAACCAGCTCGGCCGCCTCTTCGGGTGGAAGATCCGGTACGATCAGCCCATCGACGCCGGCCGCTGCAGCCTCCTTGGCGAATCGAGCATAACCAAAGTGAAAGATCGGGTTCACGTAGCTCATCAGGAGTAGCGGCAGCCGGCAGTCAGCACGAAGCCCCCCTACCATCTCGATGATTCGCGGGAGCGTCGTACCGGCCAACAATGAGCGTTGCGATGCACGCTGGATGGTGACGCCGTCGGCCAAAGGGTCAGAGAAAGGAACGCCGATCTCTATAAGATCCGCCCCTCGCCTCTCGAACTCCAGGATGAGTGAACGGGTGGTAGCAAGATCGGGATCGCCGGCAGTCAGGTACGGCATCAGGGCCCGCTCTCCGGCCTGCTTGAGACGATGGAAGCGCTCGTCAATTCGGTTCATGTTTGCACCTCGCACTCAGGGCAGCCACAAGGGACTGCCCCTACCCAGCACACCCTTTCCCTGCCCCTACCCCTCGCACCCTAACAGCTTGGCGACAACCTCCACGTCTTTGTCACCTCGGCCCGAGAGGTTGATTACGACAATCTGATCCTTGGCCAGTGTCGGGGCCAGCTTCTTGATGTGGGCGATGGCGTGAGCGCTCTCCAGGGCCGGGATGAGGCCCTCGAGTTCGCTTAGGAGCTGAAAGGCCTCCAGCGCCTCCGCATCGGTGGCCGAGACAAAGTCGATCCGCCCGAGGTCTCGGAGGTAACTGTGCTCCGGACCGACGCTTGGATAATCGAGTCCGGCAGAGACCGAATGGGTCTCCTGAATCTGACCATCGCCATCCTGCAGGATGAAGCTCATCGTCCCGTGCAGGACGCCCAACTCGCCGGTCGCGAATCTGGCCGCATGGCGACCGGTCTCGATGCCCAGACCGCCCGCCTCCACCCCGATCATCCGAACAGCGGGCTCGTCAAGAAAGTCATGGAACAGGCCGATCGAGTTGCTACCTCCGCCGACGCAGGCCACCAGGTAGTCCGGCAGTCGCCCCTCTAACTCCATGATCTGCGCCCTGGCCTCCCTACCGATGACCGATTGAAAGTCTCGAACCATCATCGGGTACGGATGGGCTCCCAGGACCGAGCCCAGGATATAGTGTGTCGTCTCGACGTTCGTGACCCAGTCACGCATCGCCTCGTTGATCGCATCCTTCAGGGTCCTGCTCCCTGATTCGACCGGAGTAACCTTTGCGCCAAGCAGGCGCATACGGACGACGTTCAAGGCCTGCCGCCGCATATCCTCGGTGCCCATGAAGACTTCACAGGCAAGACCAAACCGCGCGGCTACCGTGGCCGTAGCCACCCCATGCTGTCCGGCCCCCGTCTCAGCGATGACCCGAGACTTTCCCATGCGACGAGTGAGGAGGATCTGGCCCATCGTATTATTGATCTTGTGCGCACCCGTATGGCAAAGATCCTCGCGCTTGAGATAGATCCGAGGCCCTCCCAAATATTCCGTCAGCCGGCGCGCGAAATAGAGGGGCGTCGGGCGTCCCACATAATGCCGGAGATAGCCTTGCAGCTCGGACTGAAAACCGGGGTCGGCCTTGGCCTCGAGATAGACCTTCTCCAGCTCCGTGAGCGCTGCCATCAACGTCTCCGGAACAAACTTCCCTCCGTATCTGCCGAAGTGTCCGCTGGCATCGGGAAGCGGGCCCTGATGTCGCGCCTCAGCGTGCATCGGCTTTTCTTGCTCGCTCAATGAACTCCCTCACCTTCTGATGATCTTTCCGGCCTGGGGAGGCTTCGACACCGCTACAGACATCGACAGCATACGGCCTGACCTGGGTCACCGCGATAGCGACATTGTCCGGGGTCAGCCCACCGGACAGGATCACCCTGACTTGGCGCGCAGCCTTGGCCGCGATCTCCCAAGGAAAGGTCCTGCCGGTCCCGCCCGGTCGATCAGCAACGTAGGTATCCAGCAGGAACGCCCTCGCCTGCGGATAGGTGCGTAACGCCTCCAGGTCGTACTCGCCTTGGACCCGGATCACCTTCACGAAAGGGACACGAAGGCGACCGCAGTCTGCCGGGCTCTCGGCCCCATGCAATTGCGCGAGGCTGAGACCGGACGCGATCATGATCCGATCTATCTCCTCGGGCATCCGGTCGATAAACACCCCCACGGTGGCCACAAATGGCGGCATCTGGGCGACGATGACGGCGGCCGCCTCGGGCTCGATATGCCGAGGGGTCCCTTTCACAAAGATGAATCCAAGAGCATCGGCCCCTGCCTCCACGGCGGCCCAGGCATCTTCGCGCGACGTAATCCCGCATACCTTGACCCGTATCATCCGTTGGCATCCAGCAACAACTCGCGAAGCCTGCCGCCAGGATCCGGACTCGAGAGCAAAGCTTCGCCTACCAGGATCGCATCCACGGAAGCTTCGGTCAGACGCCGTACATCTTCGGGGCGGCTGATGCCGCTTTCACTCACGACCACCGCCTTCGGGGGAAGGTATGGCAAGAGCGCAAACGTGGTGTCTACACTGGTCTCCAGGGTTGCAAGATTCCGATTATTGATCCCGATAAGCGTGGCCCCCGCCTTCTTGGCGGTCTCAAGTTCTGCGAGGGTGTGGACCTCAACCAGCGGGTGCAGTGAAAGCGATGTGGCCAGCGAATAGAAGTCCACCAGTTGCGAAGCATCAAGGGCCGCCACGATAAGTAGAATCGCGTCTGCCCGATGCGCGCGACTCTCGTAAATCTGGTAGGGGCTCACGATGAACTCCTTCCTGAGTACCGGCAGATCGATCGCCCCCCTGGCTGTCGCGATATCCTTCAGGCTCCCTTTGAAGAACCGGCCATCTGTGAGAACTGAGATCGCACTTGCGCCCGCCTCCCGGTAGGACACCGCAAGCTCAGCCACGTCAAGCGACTCGCGGATCAGTCCCGCGGAAGGTGAGGCGCGTTTAATCTCGGCGATCGCCTTCAGGGGCTCACGCGTCGCCGACTCCATTCGTCTTCTTGTCACGGCCGCCGTGAAATCGCGCGGTGGCGGTGAGTCGAACGCTTGCGCCATCAGCTCCGCAAGCGGGATCACCGCCTCCCGTTCGGCCACCTCTTGACGCTTGTGCTCAAGAATACGACGCAGCATCATCGCTTCGGCTCACTGCCAGCAGTGTCGCCGGCTGAACTCTACCAGGCGATAGAGCTTCTCCGCGGCGGCACCGCTATCGATTGAGTGAGCAGCCAGTGTGGCCCCATCCTGGAAGTCATCAGCCTTACCGCCAGCAACGATAGCGAGGGCGGCGTTCATCACCACAACGTCGCGTTTCGGCCCCTCCTCCCCATCCAGGATCCGTTTGATGATCTCTGCATTCTCCGCGGCACTGCCGCCCCGCAGGTCGCTAAGCGTTGCCCGCTTGATACCGAAATCCTCCGGCGCGACCATGTACGTGTGAACATGCCCATCCTTGACCTCGGAGACCCTACTCTCTCCCGTGGGTGAGAGCTCATCAAGCCCGTCAAGGCCACACACGACAAACGCCCGCTTCGACCCAAGAGCATTCAGCACGCTGGCTAAGAGTTCGGTAAGACGTTCCTCATACACGCCCACTACCTGAGCCGATGCACCGGCAGGATTGGTCAGGGGACCAAGAATATTGAACACCGTTCGGATCCGTATATCCCTGCGAGCCGTCATCACGTACCGCATGGCTATGTGCAAAAGCGGCGCGTACAGGAATCCGATCCCGACTTCGTCGATGCAGTCCCCCACCTGCTGCGGCGTGAGCGCGAGGTCTACGCCCAGCGCCTCCATGACATCAGCGCTTCCGCACAGACTCGACACCGAGCGGTTGCCATGCTTGGCCACCTGGATACCTGCTCCGGCCACCACGAAGGCCGCCGCCGTTGAGATGTTAAAGGTGTGGCTGACATCGCCCCCGGTACCACAGGTATCGACTAAGAGGGGCACGTTGCAACGTGCCCCTACCACCACCGGAAACACGTGCGCCCGCATCGCCCTGGCAAAACTGGTTACCTCAACCACCGTCTCGCCCTTACATCGAAGCGCCGTGAGGAAGGCTGCGATCTGCGGGTCAGACGCCTTTCCTGACATCATCTCTTCCATGGTCATGAAGGCCTCTTCAGGGCTGAGGTCTCTTCGCTCTACCACCTTCTGTAACGCTTCAAGGATCATTAGCTATACCTGTATTATTGCTGTCATTCAGGAGAGTGAGAGGAAGTTTCTGAGCAGGGCCATACCTTCCTTCGTCAGGATCGATTCGGGGTGGAACTGAATCCCTTCGATCTGATGCTCCTTGTGGCGAACTCCCATAATCTCTCCTTCGGCGGTCTCGGCGGAAATCTCCAGACAATCCGGTAAACCCTCCCTATTCACAAGGAGCGAATGGTAGCGCGTTGCCTCAAAGGGGTTCGGGAGTCCGGAGAAGATAGTCCGACCGTCATGGTGAATCGGAGAGGTCTTGCCGTGCATCAAGCGAGACGCCCTCACGATCTGGCCGCCAAACGCGGCACCAATGCACTGATGACCGAGGCAGACACCAAGGATCGGGATCTGTCCGGCAAACTGTAGGATCAGATCACAACTGATGCCGGCTTCTTTCGGCGTCTTCGGTCCCGGAGAGATCACAATCCGATCCGGATGAAGCGAAGCAACCTCCTCCAGGGTGATCTGATCGTTCCGGAAGACGCGAGGACGTTCGCCGAGCTCGCCCAGATACTGGACCAGATTATAGGTGAAGGAATCGTAGTTATCGATGACGACCAGCATCTGCGTTTACCCCGCACATCCGATCCAGAGATCGCCTGATTCAGCCATCTCGATCGCCTTGAGCATCCCCTTGGCCTTATTCATCGTCTCCTCGTATTCCCGCTCCGGGTCGGAGTCGGCGACGATCCCGGCGCCTACCTGGACATGTGCGGTCCCGTCGGTGATGACAACGGTGCGGATAGTAATACAGGTATCCATGTTGCCGGAGAAGCCAAAATACCCGACCGCGCCCGCATACGGCCCTCGGCGCACCGGCTCCAGCTCCTCGATAATCTCCATGGCTCGTATCTTGGGAGCGCCGGTCACCGTTCCAGCGGGAAAACAGGCACGCAGCAGATCGAAGGCATCACACCCCTCAGCGAGCATTCCTTTGACGTTGGAGACGATATGCATCACGTGCGAATACCGCTCCACCGTCATCAGCTCCGAGACGGTGACCGACCCTACCTCGGCCACCCGCCCGACATCGTTTCGTCCGAGGTCTACCAGCATGATGTGCTCTGCCCGTTCTTTGGGATCGGCGAGCAGTTCCTGCTCCAGGGCCAGGTCTTCTGCATCGCTCTGCCCCCTGGGGCGGGTGCCGGCGATCGGACGGAGATCGATCCTCCCCTCCTCCAATCGGACGAGTACCTCAGGTGAACTACCGACCACCTGGAAATCGCCCAAACGCAGGTAGTACATATACGGTGACGGGTTAATGATTCGGAGGGCCCGGTAGACATCGAAAGGATCGGCCGAGGTTTTGGTCGATAGACGCTGGGAGATCACCGCCTGGACAACATCCCCAGCCCGCACATACTCCTTGGCGCGCTGTACGGCCTGGATGAACTCTGCACGGCTCATGGTGGAGCCAAGTTGCAGCTCTCCCGCGCCTCGGCCCTCCGTGTGGCGCACATCAAGTGGACGCCGCAGCGCCTCGACAACCGCATCGATCTTCCTGGCGGCATCGTCGTACGCCTCCCGGAGCCGCCGCGGATTCGCCTCGGGAACAAGGACATTGGAAACCACCTTGATCCGGTGAGAGACATTGTCGAAGATCAGCAGGGTATCGGGCAGGAGGAAGAGGGCGTCGGGTAGGTCGAGATCGTCTTTGGTCATCGCCGGAAGCCGTTCGAACTGTCGAACGACATCGTAGGCCAAAAACCCCACCATCCCCCCATAGAACCTGGGAAGACCATCCGTACGCACCGGCCGATACCGCGCGAGGATCGCCTTCAGTGGCTCCAGCACGTCTTTCTCGATGGCGTGAGATTCAATTCCGGCTTCGGTAATCACCTCAACCGTCGATCCCTTCGCTTTAAAGATAAGGCCGGGGCTACTGCTCAGAAAGCTATAGCGGCCCCACTTTTCTCCCCCCTCAACGCTCTCCAGCAGGAAGGCATACTCGCCGCGATCGATCTTCCGAAAGGCCGAGACCGGAGTATCCATGTCAGCGAGGATCTCGCGATAGACGGGAATCAGGTTCCCATCCTCGGCCTTTCGCGAAAAATCATCGAACGATGGGTGCAACATCTCCGCCTCGTTTGGGCAACAGGATGCGAGACTGAAAAAACAGGGTCTTACCCTACCACAAGGGAGAAAAAACGGTCAAGGACAAACCCGGAACTGGGTGTAAGACAAATTTATGGGTAATATTGACTTTTCCCTTTTTTTGGCCTATCATCTGATTGTTAATTGAGCAATCAGATAAGGAGGCCTTATGACAACACCACTTGAACAACTGGAAGAGCGCCGCGATAATATCTACCTGCAGATGTCGGCTGTCGGCGACTTTCGTCCAGGGATGATTTCGGTCAACTTTCGCAGGTGTGGGAAAAAGAACTGCGCCTGCTTCCAACCGGATCACCCGGGACACGGGCCCCAGTATCTTTGGAATACGACCCAAAAGGGGGTGAGTCGGGCTCAAAACCTTCGGATGGGGCCGGAACTGGAGAAGACCGAAAAGGAGATTGCAAACTATAGAAAGTTTGCTCGACTGTACCAAGAGGCCATTGAAGTAAACGAGAAGATTTGTCTTCTCAGGCCGGTTTCTGAGATAGACGATGAACATGAGCTGCAGGAGCTTAAAAAAAAATTGAAGAGGAGGTTCTCCAGGAAGCCCGTAAAGAAATCAATTTCTTGATGACACGTGTTTTTCAGGACAAGGAGAAGCGAGGAGGTCTGGATCTGGAAGCCACTGAGCTCTCTATACGCCATGCCATGCATCAGGTGGGAGGCGTGTTTCTGGAACAGCTCATCAATGCTGATTCAGGAGATCATCGGGGGGCCCGGATTCTCTGTGGCTCAGGGCACGAGGCGGAGTTCACGGATTATCGGATAAAGAAGGTCACAACGGTCCTCTCGGAGATTGAGATCAAGCGGGCCTATTATCATTGTTCTGACTGTCAAAAAGGTCTGATTCCAAAAGACAAGGATCTGGATATTGAGAACACGTCGTTTTCTCCAGGGGTTCGCCGCATGATGGCGCGTGTGGGGGCCAAGGAGTCATTTGAGGAAGGG